>JAJTXU010000229.1 GCA_021462845.1 Anaerolineales bacterium | reverse complement strand
CGGATACATCAAGTGGTATGTGTTGCGCCCGAAAATATCAACACCCGAATCGCGCAACAGCCCTGTGAAATACTCGTGGACTTCGTCATCGGGGAGCATCGCTTCATGACCGCAGTACCCGTCAATTGTGATATTGATCGCAAAGACAACTTTTCTCATTGGTTGTTGTTCTGACATTGTTAATCCTTCCTGCCCCATAACTTGGTGAACTATTGCCAGGTTATGGGGTAGACCATATCCCTGGAATGAAATATGAGACCGCAGCGTGGACGATCGGTAAGAAGGTCACGGCAAGAGCTATATTCACACTTCTGCGCCGAAACAAAATCCAAGCTACGATGATAGAACCTATAATGGTGAATGGAAGTGTAGCCATAATCAAGAACGGAAGAAATTTGCTTTGTATAGAACCTGGACCTACAAATATCCATGGAGCAAAGGCTGAAACAAAGCAAGCTGGGATAAGCAGCAGTACGTAGATTCCCGTGATAATCCTAAGCTGGACTTTGTCCATTCAATTGTCCATTTTTCAACGTGAAAAAAGACGTTCTTTTCCACATGCTTTGGATAAAACATAGTTTTTGCAATGTCAGTATCTCATCGCGAAATCCAAAAATGCTCGTAATGTCAAAGAAATAGCAGTTTTGAGAGCAAATTCAAGGATATTCTGCTTTTCAATGGATAAAGTCTAGCTTAGGTTGAAATAGATTCTTCAGTGTCGATGCGGATCACGAACGAAACATTTCCGCATTTGAATTCGTCGTCCGAAATCACGACTGTCGGAGTGGTGAGCGGATTCTCGTTGAGGCTGGTGCCGTTCGTGGAATTTAAATCCTCCAGCCACCATTGACGGTGATGATACGTGATGCGCGCGTGCTGGGCGGAAAGGGTTTCGTCCATTAGCGAAACGTCGCATGAGGCATGCCTGCCAATGATGATCTCTGTCTGTGAAAAAGTAAGAGTGCGATCATTTCCCCATTCCGGTTTATAACGGAGCGAAATCCGCGGTTTTTTCTGAACGGCGAGCGCTTTCCCTTGCTGGTCAAGTTCCCGCCAGAGCGTCAGTAACGCCCAGCCAAGAAATACATACAGCGCGATCGACAGCGCAAACCGAAGGACCAAAACAGCCGTAGCGATCATCTTCCTTGTTGTTCTTGTTTCAAACGGTCTGTTTTGATATCTACTGTTTTTTGGTCCACTAATGCGGTGGGTCGTTCGCTATTGCCAAGACCGTTGGGATTCAAAGGAGATGTCTCTGCCATATCGGGGCGCACAGGCGGATTGTCCTGCCCGAAAATGAGCGCCACGCCGGCAAGCGAAATCACATCCCCTGGGTAAAGCACGGTTTGGCTGGTGCGTTGTCCATTGACAAACGTGCCGCCCGTGGAATTTAGGTCGAACAACACGAATCTCCCTTTGATGGAGCGCAATTGAGCATGATTTCTCGAAACTCGCGGATCGTCAATGACGAGTTGATTGTCCAACCGTCTCCCAATATTGGCAACCGGTTCGGTCAGCGGGAACACTTTCACCCCTTCGACGATCAGGAAGGCGTTATCCGGCACATAAGCATCGTCCTCGAGCTCTTTGGTCACCCCGCCCTTATTTTCCGTTCCCTGCGTATCGGCGACCGGTTCGAGTTTGTGGGATGCAACCACGCTGATATCATCGTTTGAATATTTTTCATCGGTTGAGATCGTGATCGTGGGGTTTCCGGTGAACTTCAACCCAGAATCGCGAACGGCTGTGGTTATGATGGTTTTGAGCGCGTCGAGCGTGCGCTGTTCCTTCCACATGGGCGAAGATTCTGGGGCGACGATAAGCGTAAAAACATTCGGCGCAACGCCCTCCGCATCTTTCTTATCGAGAATATTTTGTTTTAACGCCGCAGAGAGGCGCTGGATGACCCGGTCTTCCAACTTCAAGCCCGGTAAGATCCCCACCAATTGATTTTCAACGAGAGATTGTAATTTGGCTTCCAACAGATCCAGATTCAGTTTCGTCATTTTCCTGATCCGCACACTTTGATTTCCAAACATTATAGAAGCGGAGACAAAAAACTGCAAGCCGGCAAACTTACAGTTTCAAAACCAAAGGGCAGTTGGTCTAGCGGAGCTTTCGACCACAGTTCGGGCAGGCCACTTCGTCTCCCCGCACGACGAAACCGCAATCCATACAGGCTGTAGGCTGGGCGTCACCGAGCGGCGCGCCACAAGCCAGGCATGATCCCTCGCCAACCGGGTTAGCCACACCGCAGTAGTCGCACGTCAGGCGGGCGAATCGTTCAGAGAGTTCGTGGGATGCCCCAAAAGCGGCAATAGTACCGTCGATCAACTTCCAAACCCTGTCGCCCAGTTGGATGCTTTCAACATCCTGCGCCAGATCGTCTAACCGGCTCAGCAGGTTGAATGGATTCCTCAATGCTGACCATGCCGTCTGACCCAAACTCGCCGCAACTCCCAGCCACGCCTGCTCGCCCAACTGGACCATGATCCCATCCTCGGTTTTTTGGATGTTGACCGTGAGCGCAGTCTGCCCGCCCGACATGGAGCCGGCCCGCGTGGCGATCTGTACCGACAGTTTGTCCTGCTCGCCAATGGTTTGCGCATGCATATTGCCGCGGTTAAATTCAGCCATGAGCGCTTGCGCAAGGTCGGCAGGTTTTATGTTTCCGTGAAAAATTCGTCTGTCCATGATTTCGATTATAATCCGCTTCATCAGCGACGACTATAAGTCGTCGCGTTCTGTCTCTCAAAGAAGTTATACGTAATGAAACAAATTTGGTTTAAGTCTTTCGCAATATTGCTTGCCGCTTTTTGCGCGGGGTTGGTCATGCTTCCGCTGGCGGGGCAGGCTGAGGCGTACCAAGACGCGCCCACCCCTGGCGGCGTTGTCATCACGGTGACATACACCGACCCGATGAACGTCCGCAATGGACCGGGAACCTTCTACGATATCATCGGGCAAATTTTCCCGGGCGATGTATTCCCGGCGTTGGGAATTTCGCCGGGGAGGGAATGGATCCAAATTTCTTACGAGGGCGGTATCGGATGGGTGTACGCCTCGTATGTGGCGGTCTCTGGCGGCGAATTGCAGGTTGTCGAGTCGCCTCCGACGCCGACGCCGCTGATCACCAATACGGTTGACCCAACCCTTGCCGCGCAATTCCACCTCACGCCAACAGTGACACGGTTGCCCACTTTTACGCCTCCTCCGCCAGTCACCGAAGTGTCGTTTGGGGAGGGCGCGCCGGTTTCGTCGTCTGGAGTTCCAACCGGTATTTTCATTATTATCCTCGGCGTGGTTGGCTTGATCGGGCTGGTTTTTTCATTCACCTCGCGAAAATGAACGCTCGCAGAGTCAGGGTATTTCCCCTTTTCTTTCTGATTATTGTTTGCATCCTGTTGGCTGTGTTCGATCAGACAGAGCCGACAGTTGTTCGCGCGCAACAGCCGACAGGCAGTATTCCGACGGTGACCGGCACGCCCTCAGGACCGACAGTCAAGGTTGACCCGAGTGTTTCGCAGGTTCGCGTGTATGCAGGACCGAGTTCCTTTGATTACCCCGCCGTTGGGATTTTGGTTGCCGGCGAGACAGTTCCCGCGTTGGCGCGCGCTCTGGGCCGGGAGGATTGGATCAAAATTTATTATCCGGGTGTGCCGGGATCAACCGCCTGGGTGTTTGGGCTGTATGTATCTTTATCCCCCGGCGCAGTTCTTTTGTTGGAAGAAATTCCAGCAACCCCGACTCTGGCTTCAACACCGACGATCAACCCAACGCTGGAGGCGGCTTTTATCGGTCAGCAAACCCCAACCCGCTTACCGACGTTCACTCCTCCCGCGGCAATCGAGCCGCCAACATTCAGCGATGTGACCGAATCACAATCCCCAATACCTGCCGGGCTGGCAATTGTATTACTGGGGTTGGTCGGGTTTATGGGCGCGGTAATTTCATACTTGCGTGGTAGATAAAAAAAGACCGATCTCTCGGTCTTTTTTATCTATTCAGCAATTAGTTTTGGCAGGAGCACGAACCGCCACAGCCACAACCGCCTTCTCCGTGTTCGTGACCATGCCCTTTTGCATTGGGGCTGTCCACAGCGAAACCTACGCCGCGTTCGGGATCCTCGATGAAATCGATCGTTGCGCCGTGAAGGTATTCCATCGAGACTTCGTCGATCACCACTTTGACGCCATTTAGTTCGAGCGTTGTGTCTAAATCGCGGAAGTTATTGTCTAACGCCATACCGAAGTTCACGCTGCAACAGCCGCCGCCCGCAACGTACACGCGCAAAGCGTATCCTTCTAGTTGGCGCTCGGCAAGGATATTTTTGACGGCATCCGACGCGGCATTGGAAAGGGTGAGCATGGGTGTTTCTGTGCCAACGATGACTGGTGTGTTGATTTCCTGTAACATTCTTACTCCTTTGGGAGGGTCTTTTCGTAAATTATAGAGAGATTTTATCCGCTTCAAGGTGGGATGTCAACAGCCCCGGATATTACGAATCTGTTTGTAGCCTATTTGCCTCCCAGTCCAAATGTGGCGACTTTGCTCAACAGGCGCAAGCGGGACGAAATTTGCAGGCGAGCAACAGGTAAAACGGCGCTTCTCTCTTGACCCCAATCTGCTTCGCCACTACAATCTTTGCTCTACACTGAAAAGGAATCCACGCACCATGTCATTCTGAGCGAAGCGAAGAATCTCCACCACGAGGCGCGAGACTCTTCGGTCGCTATCACTCCCTCAGAGTGACACAACATAAACTATGTTTGAAAACCTCACCTCACGACTCAACCAAGTATTCGACCAACTCCGCCGACGCGGAAAACTCTCCGAAGCGGACGTGGACGCCGCCATGCGCGAAGTGCGCCTCGCCCTGCTCGAAGCGGACGTGCATTTCAGCGTCGTCAAAACCTTCATCGCGCGTGTGCGAGAACGCACAATCGGCGCGGAAGTGTCGAAGGCGTTGGTTCCCGGTCAACAAGTAATCAAAATTGTCAACGAAGAATTGATCGCGACTCTCGGCGAGCCTGCGCCGCTGAAGTTTTCGGGTCCGAAGCCGCATGTGATCATGATGGTCGGCTTGCAGGGATCGGGCAAAACAACTCACGCGGGGAAGATCGCCAAGATGCTCCGCTCGAAAGGGGAGCGGGTGATGCTCGTCGCAGGCGACCCGTATCGTCCCGCCGCGGTGACGCAATTACAGCAACTCGGCGAGCGGATTGATGTCCCCGTTGAGTCGGATTTGAACGTCAAGCCGCCTGAACTCGTGGGGCGCGCGTTCGAAAAAGCCCAAAAGGGCGGATACGGCGTCATGATCGTGGACACCGCTGGACGGTCGCAGTTGGACGCGGAGTTGATGAGCGAGTTAAA
>JAJTXU010000228.1 GCA_021462845.1 Anaerolineales bacterium | reverse complement strand
TCTAACGCTTTCAGCGAAGGTTGGGCGTGACCCTCATATCGCAGGTCGCCCACAAAATCATCCTCGAGGATTGGCACGTTATATCTTTCTGCCAGCACGATCAGTTGACGGCGACGAGCGCTGCTGAGACATGTCCCCGTTGGGTTGTGAAAATTGGGAATTGTGTAAATCAACTTCGGGTGATGCTGTTGCAAAAGTTTTTCCAGCTGGTCAACTTGCATTCCCTGATTGTCCATCGGAATGCCAACGATTTGATAACCTAACGTGCGGAACATATCTATAGCCGCAGAGTAAGTGGGATTTTCTACAAGGACTGTGTCATTCGGTTTGAGCAAAACCTGTGACGCCAAAAAAATAGCCTGTTGTGAACCCGCAGTGATGAGAATGCTATCTGATTGAGTCTGCAACCCTTGGCTGGCAAGGATGTGGGCAATGCCTTCCCGAAGCGGAGCGTATCCATTGGGATCGCCATATTCCAATGCTTCGATCTGGTCGCGCCGCATCACGGATTGCAACGTCTTGCGAAATTCTTCCGCTGGAAATTCCCGAACGTCGCTGACGCCGCTCGCAAAATTGATTGGGCGTGGATGACCGCCGATTTTCAACAACTGTTCCACCATCTCGAGGATCGAGGCAGTATTTTCAGTATGAAAGTTTTGTTGCCACAAAGGTAATGATGTCTTGGAATTGTTTCGTGGAATATTTGGAAGGATATCTTGCTGTAACACATAGGTGCCACTGCCCATGCGAGAATAGACCAGACCATTAGCCTCGAGGGCAGAATAGGCATTTTCAACAGTGGAACGGTTCACGCCTAGATCGTTTGCAAGTTGACGGCACGCGGGCAAACGAGTATTGCTGCTCAGGTTGCCTGAAAGGATCGCCTGCCGCAGATAGGATTCGATCTGTTGATATAGGGGGGTATCAGCTTGACGGTCGAGAGGGATGCGCATTTACGTCTCTGTGAATATTGGCATGGTGAATATATCACCCTACCGAACGAATCGGCAGAGGCAATTCAATCTCGAACTGCCAAATTGCATAAAGTGGCTGGATAATTTTTTCGATTTATTGGCTCTTAACATAAGCCAATTTCCACTTACAATTACTTCTACGGTAAAGTTTGAATTATCTAAACTATGGAGTGAAACATGGAAGTAAAAACTGGAACGTGGACGGAGAAAAAAGGGCTGGCGCAAATGCTCAAAGGCGGCGTCATCATGGATGTGGTGACGGCGGAACATGCGAAGATCGCGGAGGATGCGGGCGCGTGCGCGGTGATGGCGCTTGAACGTGTGCCTGCGGACATCCGCGCGGACGGCGGCGTGGCGCGTATGAGTGATCCCGAATTGATTTTAAAAATTATTGATTCGGTTTCGATCCCTGTGATGGCGAAGTGCCGCATCGGACATTTCGTCGAAGCGCAGATTCTTGAATCGCTTGGCGTGGATTACATTGACGAGTCGGAAGTGTTGACGCCCGCCGATGAATCGAATCACATTTTGAAACATAACTTCAAAGTTCCGTTCGTGTGCGGATGCCGCAATCTTGGCGAGGCGTTGCGGCGCGTGGGCGAGGGCGCGGCGATGATTCGCACGAAAGGCGAAGCAGGGACGGGCGATGTGGTTGAGGCGGTTCGTCATGCGCGGACCGTGCTTGGCGATATCCGCAAATTGACCACGATGGCTGACGAAGAGTTGATGCGTTATTCAAAAGAGATCGGCGCGCCGTATGAATTGGTGAAAGAGACGAAAGAACTTGGGCGTATGCCTGTCGTCAATTTTGCGGCGGGCGGAGTTGCGACTCCAGCCGATGCCGCGTTGATGATGCAACTCGGTGTGGATGGCGTGTTTGTTGGTTCAGGTATCTTCAAGAGCGGCGACCCTGCGAAACGCGCCAATGCGATCGTCAAAGCGGTGACGCATTATCAAGACGCGTCCATTCTCGCGGAGGTGAGCAAGAATCTCGGCGAGGCAATGGTGGGTCGCAATGTGTCGCAGATGCCCGAGGCGGAGAAGATCGCGGGAAGAGGCTGGTAAGAGCCAGTGTTCAGTAATCAGTCAACAGTAATCAGTTATCAGTGAGCAACCTGATACTGATTACTGTTGACTTTGAATTGACTACAACTATGAAGATAGGTGTCCTCGCCCTCCAAGGCGATTTTGCTGAACATATCGCGATGCTTAAGCGATTGAATGTTGAAGCATCCGAAGTGCGTTTGCCTGAGCATCTCAACGGGCTCGACGGGCTCATCATCCCTGGGGGCGAGTCAACGACAATCGGCAAGCTTGCAGTCGCATATAACTTGATGGATTCGTTGAAGACATTCGGTCAACGCCATGCGATCTGGGGAACATGCGCGGGCGCGATCTTTTTATCGAAAGATATCGGACGCGACCAGCCTCTGCTTGAATTGATGGACATCAAAGTTCAGCGCAATGCATTCGGTCGTCAGATCGATTCGTTCGAAACAAATTTGGATATTCCCGAACTTAAACAAGCGACTGGAACGAAAGAAGATTACCACGCGGTCTTCATCCGCGCGCCGATCATCGAGTCGGTGAGCGGAGATGCAAAGATTCTCGCCTCTGTTTCCGACGGGAGGATTGTCGCGGCACAACAGGGACATCTCCTCGCTACATCCTTTCACCCCGAACTGACGAACGATACGCGCTTCCACGAATATTTTCTGACGCTGGTTGACTGAAAATCTTTTAACCACGACGGTCACGAAGTTCACTAAGGGTTGGTTGACTGATGGTTTTGGTTCTTCGTTTGAGTCTTTGACGAAAGACGGTCTAGGGAAAAGGCGTCATATTGCGCCGCGCAATTAAACCTTTGTGCTCTTTGTGTACTTTGTGGTAAAAATCGAATATGTCCATCCGCCCGCTGGCTTTGCTTGACCTGCCATACATCTACCGCTTCCGCGATGAGGCGATTGGGTTGGATACGGCGCGCACGTTGACGCGGGGGAATCCGCTGGGTGCGGTGAGATTGCTCGCGTACATGAATCCTGCGCGGCACGTTTACAGCGCGATTGCAAACGGCGAACATGACTCGGTGTTGGGTGGAATCATCCATTCGCAGGAAGATACCTTTGCGAAGATGCAGTATCTCGCGCCATTGTCGAATTTGACTCATCCTGAATTGCCCGCATTGATCGAAAATTTATCATCCCAAGCAGGGATGTGGGGCGCGTTCCATGTTCTTGCAGAAGTGGACGAAGTCAGCGACGCGTTTGCGCCACTGCGCAAATCGGGATTCTCCGTCTACGCGTGGCAGAGGATGTGGGATGTGTCCGAGGTGGCAGAACCAGACTCAAAGTCCGAGTGGATGCGTGTTCGATCCATAAATCTTCCGTCTGTGCAGAGTCTATATCATCAAATTGTCCCGCCGCTGTTGCAACCCGTCGAACCACAGCCGAAAACGCCGCTGGGATGGATGAGCAACGATGGGGCAAAATGTCACGTCGGCATAACGCACGGCGCGCGCGGAATTGTGCTGACACCGTTGATCCATCCCGAAGCGAATAATGTCAGCGCGAAACTTGCGTCTTTGGTGAGTAATCTGCCAGACCGAAGAAACCGCCCCGTGTATATTTGTGTCCGTTCGTATCAAGCATGGCTCGAACCCGTGCTTGCGGACCTGGGCGCGAAATCGGGTCAACG
The DNA here is from genome assembly GCA_021462845.1 of Anaerolineales bacterium. Lineage (GTDB taxonomy): Bacteria > Chloroflexota > Anaerolineae > Anaerolineales > Villigracilaceae > Defluviilinea. The sequence continues at coordinate 1,711 of JAJTXU010000228.1, read as the reverse complement.
CCAAGCGGTGATGGTGAAACACCTCGCGCGGCTGGTGAAGGAAGGCTTACCCGCATCCGCTGTGCCGAAGGGAGTCAGCGTTCAGCCTTCGCGGGTGAGTCGAATCGAGAATAACAAATCGTGATATAGTGTGGAAGACAAAAGGAAAACTGCCATGAGACAGAATAACCTTCAATCCATATTCAATGCCTTGCCTCCTGATGCACAGAAACAAGTAATGGATTTTATATCCTTCCTTGAGGCGCGTTACAAGCCTGCTTCCAGTCGCAAAGTTCGACGCGCTAGATTGCGAAAAGAACCTTTTATTGGGATATGGAGCCGCAGAGAAGATATGCGCGACAGTTCCGCTTGGGTTCGCAATGTGCGCCGTAATGAGTGGAGCAAATAACCCGAATGGGCACAATTCTGGTTGACACGGACATTTTGATTGATGCTGGTCGTAACCTCTCAGAAGCTGTGTCTTTTCTTGAGAATGCCGAAAACGAATCTTCACTGACAATCAGCGCCGTTACAAAGATGGAATTGATAGTTGGTTGTCGTAATAAAACTGAATTGCGAGCATTGGATGAATTTCTCGAACGGTTCACTCAAATTCGTTTGAGCGAAACTATCACTGATATTTCGATGATTTTACTCCGCCGATATCGCCTGAGCCATGGTCTCTTAATCCCCGACGCGCTCATAGCGGCCACTGCTATTTCTATCAATGCATCTTTTGCAACGAAAAACCAAAAAGACTTTCGCTTTATCTCCAATTTAGACTTGTTGGCATATCCGTAATCACCCTGTCATGCTTATTAGATCGGGGATACGACTATAATGAGAACGGGATAGGAAACTTCCCCACCTCAAAATCCGTTAACCTCTCGAAGCCAATCTCCAATCTCCAGTCTCCAGTCTCCAATCTCTAGTCTCCAATCTCTAATCTCCAATCCTCTAATCCTCTAATTCTCTAATTCTCCACTCCTCACCCCTCCAATTACCACCACTTACACCCATGACCCAACTCAAAATCACCGACGACCTCGACGCCCTCCTCGACGTTCTCCCCACAAACATCCGTCACTCTGTCGAAGAGGCGAACAATAGCGACCTGCTCCTCGAAATCATCCTCGACCTCGGACGCGTTCCCTCCGCGCGCTTTGTCGAAAATGAAGTCGTGCTTTCGGGCGCGGAACTGACGCGCGCCGAACTCGACCACGTCGTTGAACGTGTCGGCACTTTCGACGCGGACAACCGCGCAGGCATCGAGCGGACTCTTCATCGCATCTCCGCCATCCGCAACCGACGCGGCGCGGTGGTGGGACTCACTCTCCGCGTGGGTCGAGCCGTTTATGGCACAGTGGATATCATTCAAGACATCATCGAGTCAGGTAAATCAGTCCTCATCCTCGGCAGACCAGGCGTTGGCAAAACGACTCTGCTCCGCGAATCGGCGCGCATTCTTGCAGAAAATAAACGCGTCATCATCGTGGACACCTCCAACGAGATCGGCGGCGACGGCGACGTGCCTCATCCTGCCGTTGGCAAAGCGCGCAGAATGCAAGTCAAAGTGCCGACGCACCAGCACGAGGTGATGATCGAAGCGGTCGAGAATCACAATCCCGAAGTCATCGTCATTGACGAGATCGGGCGCGAACTCGAAGCCCTCGCCGCGCGCACCATCGCCGAACGCGGCGTGCAACTCATCGGCACGGCGCACGGTCAAACG
>JAJTXU010000227.1 GCA_021462845.1 Anaerolineales bacterium | reverse complement strand
GGCGCGTTCAGCGACGGGGATCTTCATCAGTTTTTCGACGGCGAGGGCGTAGCCGAAGTTGTTGGTCATCGAATTGAAGTAATCGAGGCGGTCGGTGAACGGCATGTTCAGCAAAAACGTGTTGCGTTCGCCGATCTTGTCGTGGTTGCGATGCAAATAGCCCAACACGGGTTTTAGTCCGGCGATCGTTTCGCCGTCGAGGGTCATCACCGCGCGGAAGACGCCGTGCGTGGAAGGATGATGCGGGCCCATGTTGATGACGATGCGGTCGGTGCTGAGTCCGTTTTCTTGTTTTACCGTGTAGCGGGCAAGTGCGCCGTAGAGCAGGGCGTCGCCTTCGGGGATCCATTTTTCGGGGTCGAAGTTCTGCGGGAAGGCGAGGTTATCTTTAAACGGATTCTTATCCTCCGCCATGTAGAATTTTCCATCGGGCCAGCGGCTTTTGAACGGCTTGGTGTCTTCCTCGTAGAAGCCCTCTTTCCAGTCTTTGCGGAGCGGGAAACCCTCGAAGCCTTCCCACATCAAAATACGGCGCAGGTCGGGGTGACCGGTGAATTTGATGCCGAGCAGGTCCCAGGCTTCGCGTTCTTGCAAGTCTACTCCGGGATACAGATGGATCAACGATGGGACTTCGACCGGGTCTACGCGCGGGACTTGGACTTTGAACACGAGCCCGGGTCCGCCGGTGGTGCGATAGGCGTGGTACACGACTTCCATTTTGTCCGGCGGATAATCCACGCCGGTGACGGCGGTCATCAGGTCGAAGCCGAATTCGTCGCGGATGGCGGTTGCGACTTCGATGAGCGAATCTTTTTCGACGAGGAAGCCGGAGTAGCCGGGGCGCGTGTCGGCTTGGACCATGCCGGGGAATCGGGCGACCAGATCGACCGTCTGGATCGAAGCGGGAGCGGGCGCGGTCATATCATGCCTCCTTCACTGCCGCGGCGTCTTTGATCTCCGCATTGCGGCGCGGGTCGATCAGGTCGGGTCCGAGGATCGGGATCGGCACATAATTCGGATCTTTTGTTTTGCGCCTGTACCACGGGACTTGCTTGATGGACTGCTTGTCAATTTTTTCCTGCAATTTGATCAGCCCGGCGATCAACGCTTGCGGGGTTGGGGGGCAGCCGGGGATGTACACGTCAACGGGCAGAAATTTATCAATGCCCGCGACCACGTTGTATCCCTCTTTGAAGGGCCCGCCGCCCGACGCGCACGCGCCCATTGCCACCACGTATTTTGGCTCGGGCATTTGGTTATACAGGCGGATGATGGCGGGGACCATTTTCTTGGTGACGGTTCCCGAAACGAGCAACATGTCGGCTTGGCGCGGCGTGGGACGCATGACCTCCATGCCGAAGCGCGCCATATCGTAGCGGGCGGTTTGCGCGGCGATCATTTCGATGGCGCAACACGCGAGACCGAACATGAGGGGCCAGACCGACGAGCGGCGACCCCAGTTGTAGAGTCGGTCGAGCGTGGTGACCGCGATGGCGTGTTGCAGGTCTTCAGGAATTTCGTATTGAGGCAGGTTCAGTTGCTCATTGTCCATGGAGATGCTCCTCGAACCAATCTTGGTAGATGGCGTACAAAATTTCGTCGTTGGCAAGCGCCGGGTCATCGTCGAACTCGGGCAGTTGCAAAGTCCAATCGTAGATTTGTTTCAACGTCACGTCTTCGATGTTCACATCGGGATACGTCCGCTTCAGAGTGAGAGCGATTGCAAAGGACGATTCCCAATTGAGGGTGGTGTCACTCATGAGAATTGGAGAATCGGAGAATTGCGTCAATTCTCTAATTCTCTACTCCTCTCTGTTGTCGATCTGCGCTCTCTGCAGTTTGCCCGAATAATCCACATAAATGGATTTCCATTCGGTGAACACTTCGAGCGCGGCTTGACCGGCTTCGCGATGACCATTGCCCGTGCCGCGCACGCCGCCGAACGGGAATTGAATCTCCGCGCCCGTTGTGCCGTGGTTGATGTAGACCAAGCCGGTGAAAATGTCGCGCATCGCGGTGAACGCGCGGTTGACATCCTGCGTGAAGATCGAAGTGGAGAGTCCGTATTTGGAACGGTTATTGACTTCGATTGCCTCTTCGAGCGAATCAACTTCGATGATCGAAAGTACGGGACCGAAAATCTCTTCCGCTTCCAACATGGAGCCAGGCTTGACTCCGTCGAACAGCGTGGGGGAGTAGAAGAAGCCTTTGCCGTTCACGTCCGCTATTGATGCGCCGACCAGCACCCGCGCTTCTTTCGCGCCTGCCTGCACCATGCTGTGGATTCGTTCCAGCGCAACTTTGTTGATGACGGGACCGACATCCACTTTCGGGTCGAGCCCATCGCCTAATTTCAATTTCTTCGTGCGTTCGACGAGCGCCTCTTTGACTTTGCCCGCGATTCCTTTTTGGACGATCAGCCTGCTCGCGGCGGTGCAGCGTTGTCCGCTCGTGCCGAAGGACGCCCAGAGAGTCGCGTCGGTGACGAGTTCAATGTTGGCGTCATCCATCACAATGATGGCGTTCTTGCCGCCCATTTCGAGCGATAACTTTTTATTGAGTTTGCCCGCCGCTTCCGCAATTGCGCGTCCTGTTGTCGTCGAGCCTGTGAATGAAAGCACGCGCACGTCGGGATGATCCACGAGCGCCTTTGCCACATCCGCGCCGGGAGCCATGAGCAGGTTGAAGACGCCAGCGGGAATGCCAGCCTCTTCGAACACTTTCACGAACGCGGCAGAGACGGCGGGGGTCTCGGGCGAGGGTTTCCAAATAATTGTGTTGCCTGCAACCAACGCGGGAAAAATTTTCCACGAGGGAACTGCTATTGGAAAATTCCATGGCGTGATGAGACCGACTACTCCAGAAGGGTCACGGACCGCCATGCCGAATTTGTTCATCATTTCCACGGGCGCGGTGTAGCCGAGCAAGCGGCGTCCTTCTCCGCCCATGAAGTACGCCATGTCAATCGCTTCTTGCACGTCGCCGCGCGCTTCGGCAATAACCTTGCCCATGTCGCGCGTGAGCAGTTGCGAGAGTTCTTCTTTTTTCTGTTTGAGAATATCGCCGACTTTGAAGAGCAGTTCTCCGCGCAGTGGGGCGGGGGTGAGCCGCCACGAGTTGAACGCGTTCTTTGCCGCGCTCACTGCCGCATTCACGTCGGAGATTTCGGCTTGCGCGATCTCCGCCACAACATCTTCGTTCGCCGGGTTGATGGTTTGAAATGTGCCTTTCCCCTTGATCCACTTGCCGTTGATATAGTTTTGAAATTCCATGATCGGACCTGAATGTTGAGATTTGAGTTCACGGCGATTATAACGCTTGAACGAGGTTCGTCAACCGATTTGTGTAAAGATATTTTTCCATAAATCAGAAGGTGAGTATAATCACCTCATGGCAGTGACAACCGCCCGACACAAGATAGTAGCCTACATGATGAAGTATCGGACTTCTTCGGCGCGGGAAATTTCGCGCGGATTGAAGATGTCCGCGGCGACGGTGCGGCATCATCTGCGCGTTCTTCTTTCGGACGGGCGGCTTGAGTCGGCTTCAGTCCGCGCTCGCTCCTCCCGCGGCAGACCGGAGAAGGTATATTCGATTCCGCTGGCGGCGCTGGGCGATAACCTGTCCGCGCTGAGCGAGGCTCTCTTGGCAGAGGCAGGCAGAACCGTCCGAATCGAATCGCTGGCGAAGCGTCTCGCCGGTGAATCGGATTTCAAGAGTCAGCCTGTGGCGAAGCGCTTGAATCTTGTCGTCGAGAAATTGAATCCGATGAAGTATCACGCGCGATGGGAAGCAGGCTCGGATGGCCCGCGCGTGATCTTTGGTCATTGCCCGTATGCGGCGATTGTCGCCAAGCGACCTGAGTTATGCCGAATGGATTCCGCGTTGTTGCAAGAATTGATGGGAGCATTGGCAGAACAGTTGGCGACGATTAGAGAGGGCGGTTCGAGTTGTGTGTTTGCGATGAGAAGATGATAAACCTCACAGGTCTCGCAGACCTGTGAGGTCTTGTGTATTAACTATCAAACCCCAAGCCAGCCCAATCCATCAGTTTGAGCCAGAGATTTTCTTTGCCCTGGTGGTTATCTGCCTGCGCCAGCGACCAGCGCGAGAGGTTGATGCCGATGGAGCGCAACGGTTCAGGCGGAAAGGGTATCGGTTTGGTGCGGACCATCTCGAGTTCGGTTCGTTCGGTCTTTTTGTTGTCGAGGATGTCGAGTATCACTTGCGCGCCGAAGCGCGTGGCGCCGACGCCTAGCCCGGTGTAGCCCATTGCATAGGCAGTCTTGCCATGATGAGCGCTTCCCCAAAACGGACTGAAGCGCGAGCAGGTGTCGATCGCTCCGCCCCATGCGTGCGTGAAGCGGATGTCTTCAAGGGAGGGAAAGGCTTGGAAGAAGTGCTCAGCCAGAAGGGCGAATGAAGCGGGTCGGTTTTCGAGGCGGGCGCCGAATCCATTATTCCAGTGATAGACGGCGTCGAATCCGCCCCAGAGAATCCGCCCGTTGGCTGTGGTGCGGAAGTAATGGAATTGATTGTTGCCGTCGCTGAGCCCTTCGCGCCCGTGCCAGCCGATCGACTCGCGTTGCGAATCGCTGAGCGGTTCGGTCATCAGCGCGTAATCGTAGACGGGGACGACGTACTGTTTGATCTCTTTGAGCAGAGGCGGGAAGGCGTTGGTGGCAAGGGCAACTTTGTTTGCGTGGACTTTCGCATGCGGCGCGCGCGCGATGATCTTGTTTTTTTCTTCGATCAAATTTGTGACGGGCGTGTGTTCGTACAAACGGACGCCGAGATCCAAACACGCTTTGCGGAGTCCCCACGCGAGTTGCGCGGGGTTGACGATGGAGGAGTCGAATCGCTTGATGCCGCCGAGGAAGATCGGAGATTTGACGACCTGTTGAATTTGGTCGCGGTCGAGAAACTCGAAATGAATATCGTATTGCTTTGCGAGTTCGATGATCTCGTGAAAGGAATCGAGCAAGTACGACTCTGTCGCGAGGTCAATCTCGCCTGTGCGTTGGTAATCACATTCGATGTTAAGTCGTTCGAGCGTCGCTTCGATCTCCGCGAGATTGTTGATGCCGAGCGCGTGCAGGGTTTTGATGTCACGGGGCCAACGCGCTTGCCCATTTAGAAATCCGTGTGTGATGGACGCGTCCATGAATCCGCCGTTGCGTCCGCTGGCGCCGATGGCGGCTTCGCCTGCTTCGAGGATGACGATCTCGCGATTGGGGTTTTCTTCCTTGGCGAGCAGGGCGGTCCACAAACCCGTATACCCTGCGCCGATGATGAGCAGGTCGGTGGAAATATTTTGAGTTAGCGGAGGTTCGGGGTTGGGTTTGGCTGGGTCGTCGAGCCAGAAGGGGGTATGCGAAACGTCGGCA
>JAJTXU010000226.1 GCA_021462845.1 Anaerolineales bacterium | reverse complement strand
CTTTTGCCGCGAATTTCACTAATTCACGCGAATTTTTAAAAAATTAGCGGAAATTCGCGTAATTCGCGGCTTGGTATTGGGGTTTTGCGTAAGTCCTATATATTCTTTTCTGCGACGAATCAGACAGACATGGCAAGCATTACCCCAACTTGTACGACAGAACGGCTCAATAACACAAAAGCTGATTTGAATCTTTATCAGGAAGTAAAGTGGGAAAAAGTTACCGAAAAATATCTTGCGAAATACGAAGAACTGATGCGTATTTTCCTGGATGAAATTTCCCGAAAGAGCTTTGCGGTATCAGCGCTTCAACATTCGATATTTCACCCGATGCGGAGCGAGGTCTTTGCCGAATTTTTCTTGCATCATGGTTTCGTAATCAGACCAATTGCCGCTATGCAACAAGCGAACTACTTCGTCATATCCGCAATAATGAATTCCACATCCTCTCGCACGCCCATCATGGTCACAGACTTGCGCGTGCTCAACCAGTTCATGCCGATGAAGTATAAGCCTGGGTATTGCGTCACGCCGTGCTGTGTAATTGGGAAGCCGTCTTCGTCGGTGACTGGCAGTTTTATCAGGCTGTAATCAGAGATGTAGCCCATCGCCCAGATGATCGTGTTGATGTTCACGGCTTTCAAGTCTAGTTCGGTGACGATCTCTGCCGCATACCCATCCTGCAACTCAGGCAGGGATTCCTGCGGAGCATCAATGCCGTTCGCTTCGATGTATTTATCGATCATCGCAGTGATATTTTTCTCAGCCTGATCCGCTTTGGCGAGGTTTTCTTTCAGGTCAGGTTTCAACATCACTCTGCTACCCTGCGAGTCCGCGATGTGACCGAGCAGGGTCACGCCGTCGCGCGCAAATTGATGCAGGTTCAGGCTATGCCCGCCATCCTTTCCAGTCACTTGCGGGTTACCGCTCAGACGCGCTTTGAGCGATGGAAGTTTGTCGGGGGTCTGGTCGTTGAATTTGGTGTCGCGCAGCCAGTGAAAAATCTCTTTGCCGCGATACCGACGCGGCGCGCGCGGCGCGGAACCCGTGCAAAGAAACACCGTGCGTCCGCTTTGATACAGTTCCTCCGCGATCTGCATCCCCGATTGCGCCGAACCCACGACGAGAATCGCGCCATCGGGCAGTTGATTCGGATTGCGATACTTCCCCGAATGGATCTGCAAAACATCCGCTGAGATGTTTTTACTAAACGCGGGAATCTTCGGCTTCTGGAAGGAACCTGTGGCGATAACTACATTTTTGGCTTGATAAACTTCCGCTTCAGTCCTGACCTGATACCCGCCCCCGTCCATTGGGGCGACTTCCACCACGGACGTTTTTAACCGCACAGGCAGATCGAACTTTTGGATGTATCGTTCAAAATATGCCACGATCTCGTCCTTCGGCAGGAACCCGTCTGGATTGTCACCGTTATACTCCGCGCCAGGGAGTTGGATCGTCCAATTGGGAGTGACGAAGGTGAACGAGTCCCAGCGCTCATCACGCCAGACGTGGGCAGGGATATCCGCCGCTTCGAAGACGAGATGCTCGCATCCCAAACGCTTGAGGTGGTAGCTGGTGGCAAGCCCCGCCTGCCCACCGCCGACGATGATGGTTTCAATGGTTTCAATGGTTTCCATTTTGAAGTCCTCTTCTGATAAGTTGATGGATAAAACACGGTTGGGATAAAAAGGTGGCGCAACTCTGATACTTGTACTGTAAGGTCATCGTTTCGTAATCGGACCAGTTGCCGAGATAGTATCGCAATTTGTTTTATCGTCCATTTTACGGATGATAAAATCAACAGGTATTGAAAGCGCAGTATCAGTAGTTCACGAAAATTCTGCGTAGGTTGCGCTCTCCGGCGCAAATTTGACGTTAGAGAACGTCAATTACGCGCTTTCGTGACGTACTGAGTATATAAATTTGCGAGGATTAAATGGTGTCTTTCCCCGATCAAGTGAGTGTCATCACGGGCGCCGCTAGCGGTATTGGACGGGCTCTTGCCACAAAGTTGGCACAGCGAGGTTGTCACCTTGCCCTGGTGGATGTAAACGCGGACAGTCTGCGGCAGATCACAAAGGAGTTTAGCGGTTTGGGTCGGCGTGTGTCGGCGCATGTTGTGGATGTTTCCAACCGCGAGCAGATGCAAAACCTGCCCGCAGAAGTTTTGCGCGAGCATGCCCGCGTGGATATGTTGATCAATAACGCGGGCGTGTCGCTGGCTGGTCCATTCGAACGCCTCTCGATGGCGGATCTGGATTGGATCATCAATATCAATCTCTGGGGCGTGATCCATGGTTGTAAGTTTTTCCTCCCGCTCTTTCGTCAGCGCGGCGCGGGATATATCGTCAACATTGCCAGCGACTTTGGTTTGTTGGGGCTTCCGACGAAAACTGCCTACTGCGCCACGAAATTCGCCATTCGCGGATTCAGCGAAGCCTTGCGGGCGGAGTTGTACGGATCGGGAATCCATCTGACCTGTGTGTATCCAGGCGCGGTGGATACGGAATTGATCCGTACCGCGAGGGTGGTTGAAGCGCGCAAGCGCGACTTGGAAGCGGCGTTCGTCACACAACGCGCAATGCCAGTGGAAAAAGTGGCGCAGAAGATTATCCGAGGAATGGAGCGCAGGCGGGCGCGTGTGCTGATCGGGCGCGAGACGCATCTTATTGATTTCATGACGCGCTTCTTCCCGAACCTGACGCAATCTTTAGTAGGACAGTTTCATCGTCACATACCGTTTTTGTAATGAGGGAGCGTGAAAATGTGACCGTTGTTTTTTGTACCGCAAAATTCATTTTGCGATTGGCGCGGGCGCAAAGTGAACTTTGCGGTACTACCGTTTCAGCGTCCGATATTTCACGCGTCAGCGGCATAATGCCGCAGTGACAAGTCGTCCACTATCGGGATGGGAATAAGAGGTGATAATCCGACTGGCAGTGTGAAGAAGATGATCGGGAGCGAACGGGATCGTTCGATTGTGTCCATGGGGAGACCATTATGAATTGAAAGGACATGAGACCTCCTGCCCTTTCTTTGGTATTTCATGTTCCAGCATTCTGGATTTCAAGCGATGGGGGTGGACCCACTTTCAGTCTTCATATACATAGTAATAATACAAAAGTTGATTCCAGTGTGACCTCTCCTCGAATAACCTGCCTCCGGGATAGTCTGCTTGAACTCGTGGAATCTCTGCGCTATGTTGAGGCAGAAAAACAAACACCAAATGGCTGGAATCAGGTTTGGGATTCACGGTTGAGCCCCACGACTCTTGCATATCCAAGCCAACGATCTTTGGGACAAGGAATTGAGTGCTCGGAATAGAATAGTACCCCATGCGCGGGTATCCAAAGAAAACAACCTGGGTATCTTCCGGCTGGGTCTGAAGGAATCTGCCAAGTCTTTGCGCGATCATGCCGTCTGATGCATGCATATAGTAGCGCGTTACCTGCGTGAAGTATGTATAGTAGTTAATAACATCCTTGATCGACAGGTAAAGCACACCTATCAAAACCAGCGTTTTTGCATACGGGATCATCTTTGGCCAGAGTTTTTCCAGGATCTCGATCAATTGGGTCAAGCCGAAGGCGGCAACCATCATACAGGCCGGCATGACGGCAACATAACGCTGTGGCGAAGGGACATGGTCGCTAAAGCCGCCCACAAAGACAAACGCAACAAGCCACAGGAATAGCAAGATATTCCGGCTCTCACGCGCTTTGAATAGGAGAAATACAAATCCCACCAGGAAGAATTCCGCCACTGGCGAGGGAAGGAAAGGGGCGCCGGACGGATACCACCAACTCCAAATGGGCAAATAGGTGAAGGACTGCGCCCCCAGCCAGAATTTTTCGAGCATTATTGTTATCAAAACGGATCCATCATTTTGTATGACAGAATCAAGCGATGAGCCGAATACATTAACGCGGAGTAACGGGGCCAGAAACTCGCTGGGGTAATGAACGTAAAACCATGCCAGAGGCAGAACAACCACCAGCGCAGTCAACGTCATAAGCAAGATGGCAGGAAAGAGCCGCTTAAACCGCGCGTGGTTGAGCAGGGAAACAATAGCGAGCCATGCGGGGATCAAAACCAGCAATATATGACTCGTAACGTAGAAGTACTGCGACAACCCCAAGCCGAAACCGGACAGAAGGAAGGCGTTTCGATTCTCGTATTCCCATGCATACCAGGCTGTGCCGATCACCGCGACGAAAAATAATCCATCCCAGGCGTTGCTCAACCCTATGCGGCTGAAATGAATATGGATCTGAAAACCAGCCAGCAGTAATGCGGCGAGCAGGGCTGTTTGCCTTCCATACATGGCGCGGCTGGTTAAATATGCGAGGCCCACTGTCATTGAACCGGCAAATATGGATGGAATACGCAGGGCGCTTAGGGTATGCCCAAAAATGGCCATCGAACCGGCAGGGATGAAAAAATATAACCCCGGGAAGGAAAACCAGCCATCTGCAAAAGGGTTGTTAAATTTCCCTGCGAGGATATCCATGCCGACTAATCCGGCGGAGCCTTCATTCCCTGAAAAGATGACGGGATAGTATTCCGGTGTGAAACCGCGAAACATATACCCCAGCGCGAACAGTCCAGCTCCTATCAGCAGTAGATTTCGCCGTGATGTAAGATCAAAACGATCTTGTTGCCACGCCCCAACCAGGATGAGTAGAATGGACAGTATCCAAGCCGCCCAGCCGACAACCGGGCTGTGCATTAAGGCAGATTCGCCAGCAGCATAATGAGCCAGTATTGAAAACAGTGGGCTTATACTAATTAATGAAAACCCCCAGGAGGGTATCTTGAACCATTTTGATGGGCGTTGAAGGAACTCTTCAAAATGAAACGCTATTTTCTTATTGAGGAATGAAAGAGCGGCGATGACAATCATGAAAACCCCGATCCCAACCAGGGTTGAAATGGGCGCTACCGCACCTTGCGGCACATCCCTTCCTACTTGCAGGCTGGCTAGTACAAAAAATACACCCCCTATCAAAAAGATGAGATGAGATTTTCCTGATCGCATAACACGGTCTTCAGATTTTGCGATAGATTCCATGTTCGTAACGTTGTGGATTGTATCCGATTTTATACATCCACCGCCAAGCATTGTATGTACAGTGCCTAAACTGGAATGGTATGATAATCTTTAGCGCTTCAACCCTCGATATGTGACTCGCTGCGGAGTGAGGTCTTTCCCAATTTTCTCTTGCATCATGGTTTCATAATCGGACCAATTGCCGATAATTTCTGTGCCGCAAAATTCATTTTGCGATTGGTGCGGGCGCAAAGTGAACTTTGCGGTACTAAATAAAAGCAGGTAAGTTTTTCGGAAAGGGCATAGAATCTGAGGTAACCAGGAGGCAGGTGTCTATGCCAGAAGCGAGATACGTTCGGAACTTGTC
>JAJTXU010000225.1 GCA_021462845.1 Anaerolineales bacterium | reverse complement strand
CACCGACTTTAGTCGGTTGGCATCTTCCGAATCCAACCGCAGATCGCCAAGCAGGGTGTTGATGTTCGATGGGTCTTCCGGGTTGATGTTCGTTATACCTAGGGGCTGGATGAATTTCCGCAGCGCGTCGGGCGTGATTTTTTCGATGGGTTCATTGAGAAATTGCAGTTCAGGGATGGCGAACTCGCCCTGTTCGCGGTTGTTTGCCTTTAGCCACGCTTCGCGTACCAGGGCAACCTGCATCAATCGTCGCACAGGTTCTGCTTTAAGCCGCGACGAAAGCCGCTCGGAGGATTCAACCGATGTAGTGCCGACCAACAGCGGGCGTCCGCGAACATGTTCGCGGATGGCTTCCATGACGATGGCGCGCAGTTTTGCCTCGAGAGTTTTATAGATGACGTCGGGGTAATCTTTGCGGCGGAAGAAGAGCGGCTCTTCTTGGGCGTCGTCGCGTTTTGCAAAATAGGAATATGAATAGCCGTCTTCGTCCTTTGTTTTAATTTCGATGAGCGGCGCGTCTTTACCGAAGGCTTGATATTCCAGGTTCGGCGGGATGGGCGCAACCTCCAGTTCGTAGATCTTGCTGAACTCCTCGGCTTCGGTGATGGCAGTGCCGGTCATGCCGCCGAGTTTTTCGTACATGCGGAAATAATTTTGCAGGGTGACTGTGGCGTACGTCACATTTTCGGGTTCGATCTTCAAGCCTTCTTTGGCTTCCACGGCTTGGTGCAACCCGTCGCTCCAGCGCCGACCGGGCATTTGCCGCCCGGTGTTCTCATCCACGATCACAACCTTGCCGCCCTGCACGAGATACTCTTTGTTGCGGTGGAATAGGAATTGCGCGCGCATAGCTTGTTCGAGGTAGCCGAGCAACCGCACTTGGTCCGGAGAAATATCTTCGGGACGATCGGGGTCGGTTAGTGTTTGCCCGAGCAATTGCTCCACATGCGCCAGCCCCGATTCGGTCAACGGCGCGTTGCGGTCTTTTTCGTTGATCTCGTAATCATCGGGCTTCAGTTGACGAACAACCTGCGCCATCTTTCCATACCATTCCAAATTTCCAGATGCGGGACCCGAAATAATTAATGGCGTGCGCGCTTCATCGATCAACACGTTGTCCACTTCATCGACGATGGCGAAATAATGTCCCCGTTGGACGCGGTCGGTCAGGCGCATGGTCATGTTGTCGCGCAGGTAATCGAAGCCGAACTCTGAATTGGTCCCATAGGTGATGTCCGCTTCGTATGCGAGTCGGCGGTCAACGAGCCGCAACTGATGCTGATCCTCGTGCGGCGATTCGCGTTCCAAGTCCACGAGAAACGCTTTCTTCCCATTTTCAGTCGCCGCCGCCATTTGCAAAACGCCGAGGGACAGCCCAAGCATGTCGTAGATTGGCGCCATCCAACGCGCATCGCGCCGCGCAAGATAATCGTTCACGGTGATGAGGTGAACACCCCTGCCAAGCAGGGCGTTGAGATAGATCGGCAATGTGGCGACGAGCGTTTTCCCTTCGCCCGTGCGCATTTCAGCGATCGAGCCGCGGTGCAAAGCAACCCCGCCGATCAATTGCACATCGTAGTGACGCAGACCGATCTTCCGCTTGGATGCTTCGCGCACCGCCGCAAACGCTTCCGGTAGGATGTCTTCCAGCGCGTCTTGCCCAGCCTCGAACTGTTCCCGCTCCGTCAGCCCGTCCACATCCCCGAGACTTTGCGCGATCCGTTCCTTGAACTCGTCGGTTTTCGCGCGCAAGGCATCGTCGCTCAACGCTTCGAATTGCGCTTCGAGCGAATTGATCTCATTTGCGATTCCGCTATATTGTTCGATGGTCTTTCGATTGGGGTCGCCCCCAAATAGTTTCACAAAACTTTTTAGCATTGGGTTACCTTTACGAACGGGAATTATACTGCTTCCTGCGGCGGGTTATCGTAGCACGCAAGTATTAGCGAAATATAAAAAGACACGAGCGTTTTCGTGTCTCTTTTCTATACGGTTGCAAGGGGCTGTTTTATCTTTGGAGCGCCTTTTGCCCACGGCAACCTCCGCCAGTCGTTAGCAGGCGTGGTTGGCGTTGTCGTTCCCGTTGCTCTTCAACAGGTTGATAAACGCAATAGAACATCCCAATTCCAGGCAGGTCTTTGCGACCCGTTTTTTGAATTCGACGCGACGGGCATCAAGCAGGCGAGGCGGATACCCCGTTTCAGATACTTTCAGCCTTGCAAAAATTCGAGCGATTTCAACGTCCCTGGTTTCGAGACTCATTTACATTTCCTCGAGTTGCAAACCAAGCGCTTTTCTCAACTTTGCGATTCCCCGATTTTGAATTACCTTGATATTGTTAACTTCCTTGCCCACGATATCCGCTGTTTCTTTCAGGCTGAAATCCTCCAGAAATCGCAGGATGATGACATGACGCTGGTCGTCGGTGAGTTCCGAGTTCATTGCCGAGATCAGCGCTTCCATCATGACGCGCTCTTCGATCTGGGTCTGGGTGGGGGTGAGTTGCCCTCTGTCCAGTCTGTCCACGGCGACTTCCAGCGGGGCGGTATGTTGATTGTCTCGTGAGCGATCTACTACGAGATGATATGCGGTTTGATAAAGATACGAGCGTAAATTGGTGCGCGGACCTTTTCCCGCGGCGAATTGTTCAAGCAGTTGGGCGAAAACGTCGCCGACGATATTGTCCGCTTGAATCGGGTCGTGACATAAACGGAGTGTGTATTTGTAGATGGCAGGCGCATATTGATCGAAGATGGCGGTGAGCGCCTCCTCGTCCAATTTTTGAGCGGCTTTGAGCAGGGAAACAACATCGTTCATGAGGATACATCCGTGGTTTCCCAAGCGTTCAGCGGAAAAACAATAGATAACGATAAGTTAAATGCGGCCATAAATCCGTTTCGGACCTTAATCCTATTATAAACCCGTACTCCTGTCTAGTGAACAACTTTACAAGCCCAGGGCTTTCTTAAAAGCCGCGGTAAACCATCTCTTCGGATGCGGATCACACGGATGCCACGGACGTTTCCGTAAAAAACGGAAGATAATCCGTCTACTCCGTGAAACTTGCGCTGACGGTTCGTCTTTCGCTCACCGTGCCGAAGTATCCGTGTACGAAAAAAAAAGACCCAGGTTGACTTTAAGAAGACCTTGACAAGCCCTCATGGTACTGTGTTGTGCGATATTAACTTCGGATGGGCGTTCCGCTCCGTTGTAAGAAACATCGCAACTTTGAGTCTAATCTGTGTCAGGCTTGATATAATCGCGCAAGGAGATGCCCATGTTTTCATTTGAAGGACCCGATCGGCGCAAGGAAGAGGAACGCATCAAACAAGAGGGACGACTTCCGCCCGGGCAGGCGCTTACGTTCAAATTCCCTGTGTTGCATTACGGACCCGTGCCGCGCTTCAACGCTGCCACGTGGGACTTCCGCGTGTGGGGCGAAGTGGAGGAGGAAAAACGCTGGACGTGGGATGAGTTCAACCAACTACCGCGAACCAAAATTCAAATGGATATCCATTGCGTGACGCGCTGGAGTAAGTTCGATACGGTGTGGGAGGGCGTCTCGATCAAATCGCTGGCAGATCAGGGATTGATCAAGATCAAACCGACGGCAACTCATCTTATGCAACATGCCGAATATGGCTTTACCGTCAACATTCCATTGGAAGTTGCCTTGCAGGAAAATTTTTTGCTTGCCACTCATATGAACGGCGAGCCGATTACGCCTGATCATGGTTACCCTTTGCGCGGCGTGGTGGGCTTCCTCCCCGGGCGGGAGGAGATGGAAACACCCTATTTCTGGAAGGGCGCCAAATGGCTTCGCTCGCTGGAGTTCATGCCGCGTGATCGGCGCGGATTTTGGGAGCAGGCGGGTTATCACAATCGCGCAAATGTTTGGAAGGAAGAACGGTTTGGATGATAAGAGATGGTACGGCAGTTTTGCTTTTTTCTAAATTAAGTGATGTTACGCAGTAGGGCTCGTAATGCGAGACTGCGAAGCGTCTCGCCTTTCAGGTTATTCTTGTGCAAAAGCGACATGAATGTCGCGTTACGGAGACCAGACTGGTTTCAACTGCGTAACATCAGTAAATTAATCGAGCAATAAACCAAACCACGGAGACACAGAGAAAAGCAATAAAAAACTCCGCGACTCAGTGTCTAGTATGATGAATATGGTAAAACAAAAGGACACAGCAGACCGATCGTGTCAGGGTCTTGAAGACCGTCACAGAGTAGCAGGTCGCTGTGTCCCGTGGGGGGGTAGCCCGAACAGTTATGTGGTCTCGAAGACCGGATCTGCTAGTACGGGCACTCCAACATTATACACTCCAG
This sequence comes from Anaerolineales bacterium, assembly GCA_021462845.1. Classification (GTDB taxonomy): domain Bacteria; phylum Chloroflexota; class Anaerolineae; order Anaerolineales; family Villigracilaceae; genus Defluviilinea. The sequence continues at coordinate 1,156 of JAJTXU010000225.1, read as the reverse complement.
TGAGGTCAAAATGGCAGAGATAATCAATCAAACAAATGTCGGCATAGATGTCTCCAAAGATTGGTTAGATGTGGTTGTGATCCCAAGCGGCGAAACTTGGCGCACGAAAAACGAAGAAGAAGCAATTCGCGGGTTGGTCAACCAACTGGAGCAACTTAAAGCGGAGCGAATTGTGGTGGAAGCCACAGGCGGCTACGAACAAATGCTGGCGGTGCAACTCTATCTGGCAGGTTTGCCCTTGTGCCGTGTTAACCCCAAACGCACTCGGTACTTTGCGCGTTCAATGGGTTTCCTCGCCAAGACGGACAAGTTGGACGGCAAGGTTCTGGCGTTGTTTGGGGAGCGGGTCAAGCCGGCTTTGACGCGTCTGCCCAGCGAAAAGGAACAGGTTTTGAGTGCGCTCATCACTCGCCGAGAGCAAATTTCCAACTTTTTGGTCTCCGAACGCAATCGTTTGTACACGGCTCCCAACAAACTTCACGCTTCTTTGAATGAGCACATCATTTGGCTTAAGCATGAGCTCAAGCACCTGGAGCGTGAAATTCATGAGTTTGTCAACGATGATCCAGACTTCAAGGAAAAGGCTGAACTCTTAACCGAGGTCCAGGGCGTTGGCAAGAAGACCGCCGCCAAACTCATCGCCGATCTGCCGGAGTTGGGCGCTTGTGATCGCAAGCAAATTGCCGCGCTCGTGGGCGTGGCGCCGTACAGCCGCGACAGTGGACACAAAAGCGGACAGCGTTTCATCAGCGGCGGCCGTCCAGATGTTCGTTCCATTCTCTACATGGCAACGCTAACCGCCACTCGATACAATCCCGTCATCCGAGAAATGTATCAACGCTTGCTAAAAGCTGGCAAGGAAAAGAAAGTGGCCATCGTCGCTTGTCTGCGAAAATTACTCACTATTTTGAATGCCATCATTCGAGACCGTTCTCATTGGAACCTCGCTTTTTCCGCTTGACATTCAACACAGTTACTCTGTGGTTCAAAATGATGGGGAAGGATTGCTCGGTTTAATTGTTAATCTGCAATACTGAGGTGCCACCTATACAGGATCGTGGGGCTGTCTAAAAAGGGGAAAGGCAGCCCTCCTCAAGATGGGAAAAGTTTAATACAATGGGGGTATGAGACACAAACAAATCACCTTCAAGCCCTA
>JAJTXU010000224.1 GCA_021462845.1 Anaerolineales bacterium | reverse complement strand
GGCGCGGCGGCGGGTGACGGCGGCGCGCAATCCCCAAAACGGATTCGGCGATTCGACCGGCGCGTCGGACCCCAGCGCGAGCGTCGCGCCAAAGTCGAGTTGGGTTTTCCAAGCGTAGGCAAGATTCGCCCGCTCGCCCCAGAGTTGATCCGCCATCAGCATGTCGGATGTGGCGTGGATAGGCTGCATGGAGGCGACCACGTTGAGTTGCGCGAGGCGCGGCGCGTCGTCGGGATGGATCACCTGCACGTGTTCGATGCGATGACGAAGCGCGGGCAGATGATTTTCTTTTTCGTAGTTGCGGAGTTGCTCGTAGGCGTTCAGCACTTCATGATTTGCCCGGTCTCCGATCGCGTGGACGGTGAGACCAAGCCCCACTTGCGCGGCTTTGCGCCCATGTTCGAAGAGTTCCTCGCCGTCCATGTTGAGGATGCCGCGATTATTTTCTTCGCCAGCGTACGGCTGGAACATCGCCGCCGTGTGCGGACCGAGCGCGCCGTCCATGAAGGCTTTGATGTTGCCGATGCGGAGCATGTCGTCGCCGAATCCGCCGCGCAGACCGATGGCATGAATTTCATCGAGCAGTTCGACGGGTAGGTTTTTCAACACGCGCAGTTTTAATTTCTTTTCCGCGTGAAGGGCTTGCAATGCCATGAACGATTCGCGGCGGTCAAAATCGTGGACGCCGGTGAGTCCCATCTTCCATAAATTGAGTTGCGCTTTTTCGATGGCATCTGTAATTTCCTGGATCGTCGGCTCAGGGATGACTCTTCCCACAAGCCCCATCGCGGTTTCGAGCAGGATGCCGGTGGCGTCCCCTTTGTCATCGCGCTGAATTTGTCCATTGTGCGGGTCGGGCGTTGACGCGGTGATGTTTGCGAGTTTCAGCGCGTTCGTGTTTACCCACGCGGCATGGAGCGATTTGACTGTGAGATAGACCGGGTTGTTGGGAGAGATGGCATCCAACTCGCTTGCATGAGGCCAACCGCCCCACTCATTTTGATTCCAGCCGTGACCGAGTATCCATTCGCCGGGTTTGGATGTTTTCACGCGCTCCGCCACGCGGCGCATGCATTCCTCTTTGGTGTCCACTTCGCAGTCAATTTTTTGCAACGCGAGCGAGTATTGATGCAAATGCAAATGCGCGTCGGTAAGTCCGGGGACGATGACGCGCCCGCGCATGTCCTGTCCTTTGGCGCGGGGATAATGGTTGAATAAATAATTCGTTTCGCCCGCCGCGATGATTTTGTTCCCTTCGATCACGAGAGCGGAGACTTTCGGCTGAGATTTATTTTGCGTGTGGATGATGGCGTTGTGGAGGATGATCATAATGACATCTGTGTTAGAGGAATTGCCAAGGGATGGCGATAATTTTGTCGTCTATTTTTTCGGGACGACTTCCCATTGTTACCACGAAGGCGCGCTTGACCTTTTTTCCGTAATCTGCAAGAAAACTCCGCAGCCCGGTCAAGTCGCGTGACGAGATATGAGCGGAGCTTTTGACCTCAATAGGGATTAATTCATCGTGTCGTTCGAGAACGCAATCTACTTCCGCGCCTCCCGAAGTGCGCCAGTAATATAGATTGTGGTTGGATTTCAACAAACGAATTCTGCGAAGTAATTCCAAAACAACCGCATGCTCAAATAATTTTCCTTTTTCTGCCTGCAATAGTTCGGGGGTTAATGGAAGCCGCGCAAGCGCGTTACGAACTCCCGTATCGAAAAAATAGTAGCGCGATGAGGAGAGCACCCGCTTGCGGGCATTTTTTACATATGGATCAACCCGTTCCACGATCAGCGTATCTTCCAGCACTGAATAATATTGGCGAATGGTCGGCGAACTGACGCCGGATTCTTTCGACAGTTTGGTAAAGTTGGGCGATGTCCCCGATTCGAGCGCGGCAAGTTCGAGGAAACGAGCGAACGGGCCAATGGCACGGCTCAATGCCTCGGCGCGAATCTCTTCCTCGATGTAAAGCCGCGCGTAGGCTTGCAGTAGTTCCACTGCATCGGGACGCGAGAGCGGCAACAAACCCGGCAAACTCCCATACACCAAACAATCATCCATGGATTGCGCGAGAGGATTCATGTTTTGAAGCGCAAGAGAAGGAATACGATACTCGCTCGAATCTGCCAGTAATCCCAGTTCGCCCCACATCAAAGGATCGAGCATCAACAAACGGATTCTACCGGGTAACAGATTAATCCCCTTTCGACGAAGCTTACGAGCGGATGAACCTGTTAAGAAAACGCTTGCCTTTCCCTCGTCAATCAATGCCTGCGCCGCGTCGAATACTTGCGGAACCTTCTGGGCTTCGTCTATGAATATAGAGACCGCGCCTGAGATTGCCCGGGCTTGTCGAATCAATAGTTGTGGATCGCGCTCCAGTTCAATTTTAGTGGCAGGTTCCTGCAAAAGATATTTGAGAAGGGGCTGAGTATCTTGTAGTAGTTCATTGAGTAAGGTCGTTTTTCCAACCTGCCGAGGTCCCAGCAACAAAAAAGATTTTCCCTCCAATATAAAGTCCCGTATTTGATGTTCCGAAAACCGCTTGAGTTGTTTATATTTTCCTTGCATATTTAAATTATATCTTATTTTTGCAAGGTGACATTACGTCAATTTCTCAAACAGCGAATCCAATTCTTCATCGGAATAATAATAGATGGTGATCGTCCCGCCGCGTTTGCCGTGTTTGAGCGCGACCTTCGTCCCGAGGCTGGATTGCAATTTCTTTTCCACGTCGCTCACGTTCGGGCTTCGACCTGACTTCTTCTTGGCAACCGGTCTTTGCCCCGAAAATTTTCGCGCCAGCATTTCAGTTGACCGCACGCTCAAGTCTAGGTTGATGATCTGCTTCAATAAATGTTCCTGCGCCTTGGCGGATAATGACAACATCGCGCGCGCGTGACCTTCGGAGATTTTCCCATCTACGAGCGCCTGCTTCACCACCGCAGACGCATCGAGCAGGCGCAGGGTGTTGGTCACCGCGACGCGGCTTTTTCCCACACGTGAAGCGATGGTCTCATGCGACATCCTGAATTCTTTGGCTAGGTTCTGGTACGCCTCGGCTTCTTCGATCGGATTTAAATCCGCGCGTTGGACGTTTTCGATGAGCGCGAGTTCAAGCAATTGCTGGTCGGTCGCTGAGCGGATGACGACCGGCACGGTCTTCAACCCGGCTTTGCGCGAGGCTTGCAGACGGCGTTCACCGGCGATCAGCGTGTACGAGCCGCCACGCCCCGGCGAGACGATGAGAGGCTGGATCACTCCATGCTCGCGGATGGATGCGGCGAGATTTTCCAATTCCGCTGTGTCGAATTTTTCGCGCGGCTGACGCGGGTTGCGCTGGATCGAATCAATCGAAACTTGCGTAACGCCGCCCTCGCCGCCCGCGGATATTTTTCCGCCGGGGATGAGCGCGTCGAGTCCTTTGCCGAGACCGGTACGTTTTGCCATAAAATGCTCCTTTTTAAACACGAAGGACTCTAAGGTCACTAAGGTTTGAAGCCTTAAAAACTTTGTGTCCTTCGTGTCATTTCGACAAGCTCAATGCAAGCCTTTGTGGTTAATTGGTTTTTACACCGTCGCCCTTCAACAATTCCTTCGCCAATGACTCATACGCCTGCGCCCCAACCGACGAAGGCGCGTATGCCGAAATGGGCAATCCATACGAAGGCGCTTCCGCGAGACGGATACTGCGCGGCACCACGCTCTTGAACACTTGTCCCGGAAAGTGATTGTTGACTTCCTTCACCACATCCGAAGCGAGATTGGTGCGGGAGTCGAACATGGTCAGTACCACGCCGCGCACGCGCAATTTGGGAAAGAGCGAAGATTGGACTCGCTCGATGGTCTGCGTGATCTGACCGAGTCCCTCCAGCGCGAGGTATTCGCATTGCACGGGAATCAACACGCCGTCTTTCGCTGCGACCAGCCCGTTGACGGTGAGGAGTCCCAGCGAGGGAGGGCAGTCAATCAGGATGTAATCGTATTTATCTTTGAACGACGCGAGCGCGTCTCTCAAACGAAATTCCCTGCCTTCTTCTTCGACCAGTTCAACCTCCGCGCCTGCCAGCGATGGAGACGATGGAAGCAAAGAGAGTTGCAGCCGTTCGTTGAAGAGGATCGCAGAGGCTGGCACATCGCCTGACAGCAACGCATCGTACGTGCTGATGGACACGTTATTTTTGTCCACGCCGAGGCTGGATGTGGCGTTGGCTTGCGGATCAATGTCCACGATGAGCACGCGCTGACCGAGCCGCGCGAGGAATGCTCCGAGGTTGATGGCGGTGGTGGTCTTGCCCACTCCGCCTTTTTGGTTGACGAGGGTGTAGATGCGAGTCATGGCGATTTACGATTTTTGATTGACGATTTCCGATTGACGATTTTTCTGCGGTAGAACAGGGTCACTGATTGAAAACGGTCATGCGATCTTCGCCGCGCCGCCAGGACGGGCGACAAGGATATTTTCTACGCCGTTGATCTCGCGTAATTTTTTCTCGATGCCTTGCGCTTCCGATTCCAGCGTGAGCGCGTGCACGTTCGCGCCGGCGTCCATGGTGTAGCAGGCGGGGAGTCCGTCTGCGCGCCACATGCGGACCGCTTCCATCACGGCAAGCGAGGCGGGTTTCCAATATTGGAGCGCCGGTGTGGAGGTCATCATCACGGCGTGCATCATGTCTGAATCCAATTCGACGATCGAAGCGAACGAGTTGAAATCCTTGGCGAGGATCGCCTGGCGGCACTTCTCGAGCCGACGCGGCGCGTCAGCCACCCGGGCGGTCTGAAGCGGGCTTGTGGGAGCAATCGCATGCCCTTCGGTGGAGCCGGTCTTTTTGTGCGCGGCGCTGACGATGACAACCAAGTCTACAAGATCCCAGTGATTTGGCGGCGCAATGGAAAAGGCGAACGAATCGTCATCGTCTGTTCCAACCTGCCACTCGACGAATCCTTCGGGGATGGAGCGTGAAGCCGAGCCCGATCCGCGTCGCGCGAGACGCGAGAGTTCGCGTTCGCTGAGGGTGAGTCCCGCAGCTGTGCTTCCTGCCAATGCCAGCGCGGCAAACGCGGATGCGGAGGATGCGATGCCCGCGCCGGAGGGGAAGTTGTTTTCCGTTATCACTTCGGCGCGGATGTTGAGATTTGCTTTTTCTCGAATCAGGTCCAAAATTTCTGAAACCCGTTTCAAACCCGCGCCCATAACTTCGCGGCCATTGATGATCAACTCGTCGAATGGGAGCGAGGGTTGAAAACTGACCGTGGTGCGCGTCGTCAAGCCATCGAGGTTCATCGAGATCGACCCGTTCATAGGGATACGCAGCGCGTTATCCCGGTTCCCCCAATACTTTATGAAGGCGATGTTTGGGTGGCTGACGGCGGTGGCATTCATGCTGGTGTTGTCCACAAAGAAGACTCTATATTCCCCGTGATTGTACAACATTCTGAAGCGCTTGCCGCCTTTATTTTCCCGATCACCTATGAGTTTCATGACTTACGCAGATCGAAAACCTTTTGCCGCGAATTTCACTAATTCACGCGAATTTTTAAAAAATTAGCGGAAATTCGCGTAATTCGCGGCTTGG
>JAJTXU010000223.1 GCA_021462845.1 Anaerolineales bacterium | reverse complement strand
TATCAAAAAAGCTGGACTTTGAACCCGGCCTAGCCATTCGTTCCACCATCGACTGTCGCCTACTCCGCTTCTTCTCGAGTTTGCCAACAGTATCTCTCAAGAAGTCTTGACAGAAATTCTCTTTGGCACACAGACTACGCGGGTTCTTCCGTAACGAACGGAAACAATCCGTTATCCGGCGCAACATTGTCGAGCGCTACGGATCACAAGAAAACACTGGATATCCGCCCAGTGTTTTTGTTTGAGCAGGGATTATAGCCCCACGAAATCATGAATAATACCAACTGAAAATCTTGTTGTATATCGCCAACAAAATTTTCTTGACGAATCCCATCTCCAGAATACGCCTGCTGACGGAAACCCGCTTCTTTCTCCCTTCAGTCTGATTCAGTTCTCCACGCAAATACCCCAGCGTATTAGACATATTCATCGCCAGCGGATCGCTCACCATCAGCCGCAACAACCCCGCGTCGTTCATACGCTTGTCCAACTGGCGGACTTGTCCCATGGGCTTATCCATGTCAAAGGGCAGGAAAATGTTGGCTTGAATTCATTCTTACAAGTGAGTATAATGCAATCATAAAAGCCGAAAGGCTTACCCCGTCTCGCGAAAAGTGGCCCACTGTGGCCGCCTGCCCCCATCTATGTTGATGGACAAGGCTAGCGAGACGGGTTGCTTTTAATACTCGAACACTTCTACCAACTTGTCCTTTATATAATCAATGGCTTCGCTGTCGTTCTTTGTATCACGGCGAAGGATTGCTCCCGCCACCAAATCCGCAACTTGAATCAGGTCCTCACTACGGGAGCGTCGGAAAAAAACACGGCTAAACCCATGCTGAATGCCGCGTACTTTCAACATACGTTTCAATTTAACCAATGCAACATTGGCAGAACCAACCTCATCCAAAATCAAGGTTCCCTTCTCGCGGACTTTCATAGGAATACGGTCTATCAATTCGGTAACAAGATACAGATAAAAATCCATTCCATCGAGGATGCGAAGAGGTTCAGGGATTATAGTCTTATCCACAATCAATGCCCAAGCCTTGAAGTTGGCTGCTTGTAGAGCAGATAGAGTTTTCTCGCGCAATTTCTTTGTAGTTAACGCATTGAAATGAAATTCAAACCCTTTTGCGTAGTGCTCGCGTTTACGTAAATTTTCCAAAACAGAACGAAGTCCGTCGGCATCCTGAGTGCCAACGAGTGCAACCACAAAGTAACGGGATGCGCCTTTTTCGAAGTTAAGGCTTGCATCTCCTGCTTCATCGCCCGCGAGTGTAAAAGTTGTCATTGGATCACCCTTCCTTTACGAATAATACCAACCAAAAATCTTGTTGTAAACTGCCAACAAAACCTTCTTGACAATTCCAACTTCCAACACCCTCTTCCCGAAACCCTCTTTCTTCTTTCCTCTTTCTTTTTGCCCCAACTCCCCTCTCAAATACCCCAACGTATTGGACATATTCATCGCCAGCGGATCGCTCACCATCAGCCGCAACAAGCCCGCATCGTTCATGCGTTTATCCAACTGGCGGACTTGTCCCATGGGCTTATCCATGTCAAAGGGCAGGAATTGCTGAAGCGTGGATTTGTACGCCGTGAACTGCCAGTGACTCGCGCCAGCCATCGCAGTTGCGCCTTTGTACACCAGTCTCCAGTCTCTAGTCTCTGAATAAACCTTTTTATTCTCCTCCTCCGTCTGCCCCAGCGACAAGTTAAATTCCAAAAACGTCTCCCACGGAATGAATTGACCTTCTTCGAGAGTCGCATTTTCTTTCGCCCACTTCAACGTCGCTTTATAAAACTCAGGCGGCGTTCTAAACGGACGCGCGGTCACCATGCCGACATTCGGAAAAGTTTCGAGAATCTCCACAGAACGCGAAAGCCATTTCGGTGAAAACAAAACGTCGCTGTCGGTGTAAGCGATGATCTCGCCAGGCGCGCCCGCCAGCATCACATTCCATGCGCCGCCTTTGCCCATGTTCTTCTCGGAGAGAATCAAATATTGGATTCGCCCTTCTTCTTTTTCTTTCACAAGGAAATCGCGCACTTCGGCGCACGAGCCATTGTCGAAGACCATCAAGTCGAACGGCAGACCCGCGTCCTTGCGCATCGAATCCAAACTGACTTTCAACACATCCAACGTCTCTGCGTAAAATCCGCTCAGGAACGGGATGTAATTCAGCAAAGCCACGGTGATCCGTTCAGGCTTGGCGACATCTTTCACAAATTTTGCTGGGTTCTGACCTTTTCTCATTTTTGATTTACGATTTCCGATTTACGATTTGAAGAGTTTGTTGATTCGCTTCTGCCAGCGTTTTGGTCTTACAACATTCTCGATCATACTCTCTGGCAAAAAGAAAAATATCGCGCGAAGAAATAATTCCAACTTGCGCGTAAATCTCAGCGACGTCATCTTCGGGCGGATAAGTTTACCATCCGCGAGTTGATGCGTCGCGTCCAAGATCGTGTAGCGCACATTCGCCTGTCCGCCCGCGAGCCGAATATTCTCGTTCGTTTCGGGATGTTCGTAATGCGGCTTGCCATCGGGCAGGTGCGAGTAATCATGGTTTTGATGCGCGATCATCACCGACGGCGTGCAGTCAATCACCGCCCAATGTTCCGCGCGCGCTTTGTAGATCATCCAATTATCCCAGCCCGCGCGACCGATCGTGAAATTTGGGATGTCTGTATAAAAATTTTTTGGGAAGAGGAAAAAATCGCTTCCTGCGGGACGGTGAAGCTGGTTCTGTTTCCTGACGCTTTCTCTCAGCCTCGACTCCCACCCTTCGGCAAAGTCCAGCGGCGATGCGATGTCATAATCCCAGCGTTGACTCAACAACACGAACTCGTCACGCAACATGCGTGACCTACGCGCCGCCTCGACAAAATCACTCATCAAAATCATATCCGCGTTGACAATGCACAGCAATTCGTCATTCGAGTTTTCTCTGGCAATCTCAAACATGGACGAAATCAACGGCACGCCGCTCTCGTTGACTTTCACATTTGGAAAATGCCTCACGCCAAATTCTTTCGCCACCTCAGCAAGCCCAACTTCATCCCCAAGCAAAATGACTTCAACATCCTCCAGCAACGTCCATGACTTGATCGCATTGCGCTGAATCATCACGATGTGAGGGTCGGTAAACGGTTTGGGGGCGGAGAACAAAGTGATCAGTGGCATGAGTTATCAGTGAACAGTGTAACGCGACATTCATGTCGCTTTACTTGGGCAAAAGGCGACATCACGCAGCGCGTCGCGTTACGATTTTTTGAGCGCACGTTTATCAACATCTTTCAAAGTTTTGTGTTCCACACCTGCATTGATCTTCATCAGTTCAGGATTATCGTGGACCAAATCCAACACTTCCTTCCACGAAAAATCGTCCCGCCCGTTGAAGTGAGCATAGACCTGACGCATGAATTCCAAATCTTCGGGCGTATCCACCGTCCAGCGGTAGTCGCCGAAGTCGGTGGCGTGATGGAGGAGGGCGATATTATATCCGCGCGGGGAGGTGCCAGTTTGCAGTGATCTGTTATCAGTGATCAGTTCAACGCCTTCATAGAGATAGGGCATTACATGTTCACGATGCTGAGGTTCTTTGGCTTTCTTCCAAGCCTGCTCTAAAGCCTTGAAAGTACAGGCTTCAATATCCAGCCCAATTGGGTAGGTGCGATGATACGGAGGCGGCAAGCGATTGCAAACGAAACCGAATCTCGAATCTCCAGTCTCCAACAACGTATTCACAACATTATCTATCAGTTCGGGATCAATCACAGGACAATCGGCGGTGATGCGAACAACCACATCCGCCTGCGCTGATTTCGCAGTTTGATAGTAGCGATCCAACACATCGTAGAGACTCCCGCGCGTGAAAGGGATTCCGCTGAAGTCGCAGTATTCGGCGACGGGGTCGTCAGAGGGATCGGTCGTCGTGGCGAACAAGGTTTGGGAAACTGAAGCAGACCGCGAAGTCCGAACGAAGACGCGTTGCAACATCGGTTGACCAGCGATGTCGGCGAGAATCTTCCCAGGCAAACGCGAGGAGGACATGCGTCCCTGAATGATGGCGACAACGTTTGGTTTCATAAGCAATCGTAGCGCCGACTTAAGTCGGCATTACGCTAAATCTCCTTCAAATGGAATCGGCTGAGGAGTCACAAATCCCTTCGCTCTGAATTTTTCAACATACTCGCGGACAACATAATAATCGAGCCCAACCTGTTCGGCAATATCGAAGATCGTGTGCTGACCTTCGAAGCGCATCATGATCTTTTCGATCGCGCGGTTGAGCGCCCAGTTATTGCGCCAATCCACCCAGAGACCGTGACCGCTGAGAAAAACGGGACCGCGAAACGTGCGCTTGGGAATGTAGTTGCTGGCGTAGATGCGGATGATCTCTTCGGCAGTGTCCGCCGCGCCGGCGAGCATGTCTTCGTGGATGATGTCGAGATTGTCGTCGGTGGTGTGATACTCGTCGTAAGAGAAACGGTTGAGCGAGATGCACGGCACGTTGACGCCAGGTCCGTTGATAACGCGCTCATCGTTGGCGGGAGCGGAGGCGAATTCTCGCACCTCATGATCCGTATCTCGTAACACGTAACTCGTAACTCGATCTAAAAGATGATTGTGTTGCCGTGTGTGATGCCACGCAATTTTATTTTGATTCCCTGTCATCTCCATGAAAATTCCGCCGCGCAGATTTGGGATGAGCGACTCGTTGTGCGCGAGCCAGGCGATCGTGCCGATGGTCTCGGGTCCAAACCAAAAGCGGACGCTCATCGAACCAGCGGGAAGCGGATTCTCCGCCAGCCGCCGCGCCAACTCGATCGCGCTGACCACGCCCGCGCCGTCGTCGTTGGCTTGCATGGGATGACACGTATGCGCCTGCACAAGGAACTCGCCCGCGTCGGGGTTCGCTCCGCCCTGCGGATGGAGGACTGCCGCAGCGACTTTGAATCCCTGCTTGGGTTCGGTGATGAATTCGGATTTGATCACCGCGCGATATTTTTTGTCTCGCGGAAGCACGTCAAATTGATTCTTCGGCAAGCAAAATCCCCAATCGCGCTCGTAATACTTGAACACCCACGGAATCGTATGCGGACGTTTCTCATTGAAATATAAATGCGGCTGGAGTTCTTCAAAACTCAGAACCTTGTCAACAGGCAACGAATACGAAACAATGTGAAGCGGATTGTCCTTGAAATCCACGATGCGTTCGCCGTCTTCTGTTTCGAGATACGCCTCATGGACGACATACCGCTCAGGCACTTTCCACGTCCAGACGGGAGTCAGTGGCGCGTAGATCTCGATGGCGTAATTCGATGAGTCAGGCATGTACGAGCCGATGATCTCCAACGTTTTGTCGTGTTCGTCGGAGGCGAGGGTGCGGTGCAGAGGAAAGAATTCCGCGAGGATGGATTTGAGGGAGGGGGATGGTTTCATTTCATTTCTAGCCATTATCATCATCAACACATGCTTGCAAATCTGGATCCCAAACTATTCCGAGTAACTATGATTGCCTGACGGCGTAGTGGCGACTTCAGTCGCTTTTACGCCGCAAAACAAACGACTGAAGTCGTTACTACGGTAAACTAA
>JAJTXU010000222.1 GCA_021462845.1 Anaerolineales bacterium | reverse complement strand
TCAATTGCCATTCGGTATACTTGAGGTCGGTCGGGTAGGTTTGGCTGAATTTGGTCATTCTCCAATCTTACTCGACCACTTAAGAAACACTCTCTGAGTAACATCAGTTACTTAAATTTTGGGGAGAGAGATGTGGCATTTAACGATTTGCGCGCGCAACTACGCGATTCTTCCCCGTTGCTTTCGCCTGATAGAGGAACTGGTCCGCCGCCGCGATGAGTTCTGCGCCGGTTCTTCCGTCGGTTGGAAATTCCGCAATGCCGCAGGAAATGGTGAATTCCTTTGTTCCATTTTTATAGGAAGGGTTTGCTGTCGAAAAAGACTTTCTCCATTTATCTGCAATGTTCACGGCATTTGCTCCCGGGCAGTTTGGCAGGAGAACGAGAAATTCCTCGCCGCCATACCGATACGCCATATCTTCAACTCGCGTTTGATCGAGGAGTTGCTTTGCGAAGCCTCGTAGTACGGAATCTCCGGCAGGGTGACCGTACTCGTCGTTCAAGCGCTTGAAATCGTCAATGTCAATGAGCGCCAGGCTGATCGGATAACGTTCACGAGCGGCGCGCGCCAGTTCGCGTGTTAGCGCCTCGTTCAGGTAACGGCGATTATATAGCCCGGTCAACGGATCGCGGATGGCTTGTTCTTGCAGTTCGGCTTGCGCGTTTTTGAGCGGGGTAATATCTCTCCAAACGATGAGCCGCCCAAGGAAATTAGCATTATGGTCGTACAACGAAGAGATTTTCAGATCGAGGAAGGCGCGGGCAGGCTGGTCGAACGTCAATTCGACGCGAACGTCGTTGACGCTGGAGAAATCTTGCGCGAGTTCAGCCCATTTGGCGAATATCTCGCTGGCGGGTTGACCCATTTGAGGCGGTTGGTCCAGCTCGAGGCTTTGAAGCGCGGCGGGGTTGAAATCCACCAGGCGGTTTTGCGAATCGAGAACAATGACGCCGTCGCTCATGTTTTCAATTAAAACATCGCGCGCGATCGGGATAATCTCCAACAAGCGAAACCGCAATAACGCGTACGTGAAGATCATTCCCGTGACGGTAAATGACAGCGGGGTGGTATCTACTTTGGGAAGCGGACTTAGCCCCGAGACGAAAATCAAGTTGCTGATCCATGGAATGCCGACGCCGAGCAGGATAATGCCCAATTGTTTTCGGTAAATTCCAGTCGCTTTTCTAAAGCGGTGCGTTAGGATAAACAGGCTGGTCAACATGAGCGTGTAAGAATAAGCGAGGTTTGCCCAGAAGATTGGACCCCCGCTTAGAATCATTTCAGCATTCGTGATTTCGCGCCCTCCAAAAAATAAGCCGTGACGCGAGTCGGTTATCACCAACGTCAATACCAGGGCGGAGATGGCGTATAAACTTATGACGAACGGAGGTCTCGACCATGCTGTCAACCCCAAGATTTGCATAACGAACCACAAGACGGACGGCGGAGTAAAAACGACCCCGATATAAACGACATGCAGCCAAAAATTGGAGTACAGCGCGGGTGTGTTCGCTAGAAATAACCCGTATGTAACGTCCCACCAGCATAAACTAAACATCAGGGTTATTAAAGACGAGGCGCCGGTCGCGTGGTTGCGAGTTTGCAGGGCGATGATTCCCCCGAGGAAACACAGCGCCCCCGCAACGAATAAAGCGGCGCTAACGCCGGTGTTAGGGAGGAGCATGGACCGCGCCTTTCTGCAAGGTCAGGCGCATTTTATTTCAGCAAATCTGCCGCCGCGGTCGCCATCAGCGCCGCGCCGGTGACGAGCGCGCGTTCGTCGAAGTCAAACTTGGGATGATGGTGATTGTAGTTGAGATTCTTTTCATCGTTCGCCGAGCCGATCATAAAATAACAGCCGTTCACTTGCTCTTGCATGTAGCCCATGTCTTCGGCGCCCATGGTGAGATAGGGAGTCGTTTCGATCTCGGCTTCGGGGAAAAGCGTCTGCGCCGATTGGAACACGCTTTCGGTAACGGCTTCGTCATTGATCACCGTCGGCGTGACTTGCTTGAGCGTGATCTCCACTTCGCATCCCATCGAAGAGCCGATGCCGCGCGCGATCTCCTCGAAGCGAGCGAGAACCATCTTGCGGACATCGGGATCGAAGTTCCGAATCGTGCCGTTGACTTCGGCGGTCTGCGGGATGATGTTGAACGCGGATCCCGCGTGAAGAGACGTGACGCTGACCACCGCCGGTTTCAGCGGCGACACGTTGCGCGAGACGATAGTTTGCAACGCAGTGACGATCTGCGCCGCGGCGACGACCGGGTCAATGGTGGTGTTCGGAGCCGCGCCGTGCCCGCCTTTGCCGGTCAACTTGATGGAGAACAACTCCGCGCCTGCCATCACGGGACCTTTCGCCACGCTCAACCATCCGACGGGCTTGTCGTTCCACACATGCAGCGACAGCGTCTTTTCCACCTTCGGCGATTCTAAAACGCCGTCGCGCATCATCATCAACGCGCCGCCGACCTCTTGTCCGTTCGTTCCCTCCTCGGAGGGCTGGAAACAAAACTTGATACTGCCCGCGAGTTCGTCGCGATGTGCGTGGAGCATTTTCGCAACGGTGAGTCCGATGGCGGTGTGACCGTCGTGTCCGCAGGCGTGCATCACGCCGGCGTTCGTGGATGAATATTCCGCGCCGGTCTCTTCGTTGATGGGGAGCGCGTCCATATCGAAGCGCAGGAGGATCGTGGGACCCGGGCGCGAGCCTTCGAGATAGCCGACCACGCCGGTCTTGCCGACTCCTTTGGTCACTTCTAGCCCGAGGGCTTCGAGTTCTTTGGCGACGATCCCGCCGGTGCGGATCTCGTTGAACCCGAGTTCGGGATGTTTATGGAAATCGCGGCGCATGGCTTGGGTGTAAGGGAAGAGTTCTTCGGCGTGCTGGAGGAAGTTTGGCATGGGATGCTCCTTGGGTAATTGATGATCGTGAAAGAGAATTAGAGAAGTAGAGAATTGAGATTAGAGATTGGAGACTGCGGCTGATGAAATTGCGTAACGAATGAATTCCAATGTGTCGTTTACTGCATTTGTATCGGCTACTTGTCGAACTTTCAAAGAGGGATTCGGGCGTTCATCCCATGCGCGTTGAATAAGAGTTGCCCAGCGCTTATCCAACGTGTCTTTTGACCATTGCACTCCGGATAATTTGGACGCAATCCGACCTGTTTCTAGCGTGTGCAACATACGACAGTAACTCAAAGCGGCGAATGGCTGCGCCCACCGATTATTCATGCTCCACTTGCCTGTAAAAATTTCTTCAGCCCATTCGCGCATGGTGGCTGATACTTCAGATCGTAAGTCATCGGCAGATACGGGATCAATTAACTCTGTTGGCTCGGAGCCTGCCAGCGTAATTCCATGCTCGCGCACAATCCAGCGAACAACCAGAGTATTGTCGTGATCCGACATGATTAATTTGTCGCTGGCATTATCAAGATATGGAATTTTTATTTTGAGGGGATCGCCGCTTTTTAGCAGGCTTTTTGGAAAATAAGAGCCTTCGAGATGTTGCGCCCATGTAGATTCCTGCTTGAAGATTCTAGCGTGCATTGTTTGTAAGGATTTTAATTCCGTGTCGGATATTTCGCGTTCAACCACAATCGTAAAATCCACATCGCTATCATTGTCCCAATCACCGAGGGCAAACGAGCCTTGTAAATACGCGGAAACAAAATTGCTCCCTAGCGTTGACTGCGCGCTTGAGACAAGCTCATGCAAAATGGCGTTAAGTTCAGAATCGGATGTTGGACTCTGCGCTTTCATCGTTCAACCATATTTCACAACTCGAAATTTTTCTTCGTAGCGCGGATTTTCTTCGGTGCTGTCTTCGGCGCGGCGAGATTTCATGCGCTCGGCGAGTTTATCGGGTTCTTGAATTTGCGTTGTGTGTTCGAACAGGGCTTTGAGTTTGATGTCCCATGTATCGGTCACATCAAGCGTGACGTTGGGTTGCATGGTCAGCGAACACCACACTTCTTTCGGCATGTGAGGTTCGAAGCCTTCAGCGAGCAATTCAGGGAAAAATACTGGGCTACCTGCCGCAGGGAAGACCGCGTCTAACACCACTTGTCCGCAAGCGCGATGGTCGGGATGGTTGAGTCCGTACATGGCGAACAGGTTTTGCGGATCGCACGTGACGAGGATATCCGGCTTGTGGCGGCGGATCTCGCGCACCACGTCGCGGCGCAGATCAAGGTTGGGGGTGAGGTACCCATCCTCCACGTCCAGAAAATGAACCGCTTTCGCGCCGATCACGTTCGCCGCGTTGCGTTGTTCCACATGGCGAATCGCGCAAAGTTTTTCCGTCGTCATATCCGCTTGCGTTGTGGGATTGAATCCTTTGTCGCCGCACGTCAAAAGCAGATACGTGACCTCGTGCCCGGCGCGCGCCCATTTGGCGAGCGACGCGCCGCAAAAAAATTCTGGGTCATCGGGGTGAGCCAGAATTACCAGAATTTTTTGAGGGGTTTCCCACGCGTTAGTTTCTTCGGTCATTTTTCTTGAGCGGGCTTGATTTGCCGCACGTGCATCCGCCGGAGTTGTGGCGGTCGCAGGGCGCGTTCGATTTGCGTCGCAATGCCTCGAGTTCATCCCAGGGCTGTAAATCGGTGTGATCGAATGTTTCGGTGAATCGTTTGCCGTCTTCGGTTTCGAGCAATACCATCACTTTGTTGCTCATCGGCAACACGTCAATGACTTTGCCTTCGCCCTTCGGTGTGATCACGCGTTTGTTACGTTTGGGCAATGATTTGCGCGCTTCGACGTATTGTTCGTATTCGTAAATGAGGCAACATCGCAAACGTCCGCACATGCCGGTGATCTCTTCGGGCGTGAGCGAGATGCCTTGTTCTTTCGCCATCTTGATCGAGATGGGGGAGAAGTCGGTGAGGAATTTCGAGCAGCAGCGCGTTTCGATCCCGCACGCGCCCATGCCGCCGATGATCTTCGCCACGTCGCGCGGACCGATCTGCCGCAGTTCGATGTTCGTGTTCGGATACAAGTTGTGCATGTCTTTTTTCAGCGACTTGAGGTCAACTTTTTCTTCGGTCTCGGTGCTGAATAAAAATGCGAGGCGCGTGCCGTCGTAGTTGTATTCCGCGGCGACGATCTTGACTCCCTCGAGTTTGAGTTCGGACGCGCGGGCGCGACAGTTGATCATCGCTTCGGTTTGTTTGGATTGCCACGACTGGCGCAGGAGCAGGTCGCGCGGGGTGGCGCGCCTCTCCACGGACCTCCAGCCGCCGTCCGGTTTGGGAGGCGTTTCCTTCTCCACGCGGATGACCTCGCCGAGGTGTTTGCCGCGCGAGGTGTCCACGATCACGTGTTCGCCGATCTGCACGTCCGGCACGGAGGTTGTATCGAAATGATAGATTTTGCCCACTTTGGTAAAGCGGACGCCGATAATTTGAGTTTGCATGGCTGGAATTATACCGTAAGGGAGTTGGGAAGATAAAACATGCGAGGCGGCGAGATGGACGCGCGAAAGTTTCTTAGCCGCAGAGATTCCAAGAACAAACTCCAATATGGTAGCATTGAGAACGCTGGAATCAAATCTTCATGACTTACGCAGATCGAAAACCTTTTGCCGCGAATTTCACTAATTCACGCGAATTTTTAAAAAATTAGCGGAAATTCGCGTAATTCGCGGCT
>JAJTXU010000221.1 GCA_021462845.1 Anaerolineales bacterium | reverse complement strand
TCCCTACTGCTGCCACCCGTAGGTGTATGGACCGTGTTTCAGTTCCATTGTGGGGGGCCACCCTCTCAGGTCCCCTACCCGTCGTAGCCTTGGTGAGCCGTTACCTCACCAACTAGCTGATGGGACGCAGGTCCCTCCCAAAGCGAATTGCTCCTTTAGTCAACGATTTCTAAACTCGCAGACCACATGCGGCATTAGCAATCCTTTCGGACTGTTATTCCACACTTTGGGGTAGGTCACCCACGCGTTACTCACCCGTTCGCCACTAGGATACTCCTCGTATTGCTACAAAAAGCACCTCGTTCGACTTGCATGTATTAGGCACGCCGCCAGCGTTCATCCTGAGCCAGGATCAAACTCTCCGCAAAAAATTTTTTCACTCTTGCGAGTGTTAGTTTACGGTTTTTTTACTGGATCGACAGAGTTGTTGCTTCCTATCACTATTCAGTTGTCAAGGTGCTGTTCGGCCTGTCAAATCATCGACAGACGAAAAACCGATGTTCGCTTTCAACATCGGCTCGTCAGACTGCAAAACCAACAGGCTTGTGTCTCTGACTGGAGACTGCTTGCTCAATTTTCAATGATCTGTCAGGGGGACGAGATCCATCAACGTACTGCGAACGCTGATTATATGCTTTTCGTTGACTTTGTCAATAGTCGTCAGACAAATTAACCTTAAAAAATTGCCTTTTCGTTCCAATTTTTTACATGGGATTCGATCAACTCTATCGCGCGATTCACCCCATCTTCGCTTCGAATCTTTCGACGGGCGGCTTGAGCGCACTCACCCGCGGCTGGACTCGAAGCCTCAGCAACCGCCCGCGTCAATCGTTCAACCGTGAGATGCTTTACCAGAATAGGTCTTGGCCCTGCGCCAATCGCATGGACTCTCCTGCCCCAGAACGGTTGATCGGCAGTGAACGGCACGACGATGTTTGGAATCCCAGAACGCAACCCAGCGGAGGTTGTCCCCGCCCCGCCATGATGAATGACCATCTTGCAACGCGGCAACAGCCAATCATGCGGCGCAGAATCGAGATACAACAAATCGTTTGAGGAGGGTTGATTCACTTTTCCCCAGCCTGAAAGAATAATCCCGCGATTATTCGTCTGTTTCAATGATGTGCGAATTATTTCGTCAATTCTGTTTGCATCGCGGTTCACCATGCTTCCAAACGAAATGCAAATGGGCGACTCGCCCGCATTGAGAAAGTCTCTTAATTCAGCAGGTGGCTGATACGATTCATTCTCGCTGAAAAAGAAATAACCCGTCACGTGGACATTATCCTTCCACTCTGCCGAAGGGGGTAAAACGCTGGGGCTCCACGCGCACAGGACCAACGTCGGGGAGCGGAACGGATCGTTGTCAAATGGAAAATAAAGTTTGCGCTTGGGCAATCCCGCGCGGCGGCGGACTTGTTCGTATCCAAATTTGGCAGTCCACTTTGAAATGCGGCTGGAGGCATAATGCGAAAAGTAGTTCAACGCGCGAAGTTTGAGATCGGGCATGGCGACGTTGGGATAATCGCCCGTGGGCGTGAACATCGGAAAAGTTTGGATGTGAACGTCGGGGATGTTCATTTCACGCGCGGTAGTGTGCGCGCCAACCGCATGGGCAAAAGTGTGGATGATGAGGTCGGCGTCGCGGCAAGCCTCGTCGGTTTGACGCGCGACATCGGCGCCGATCGCGATGGCGTGATCCATCATCTCGCGCATTTGCTTGAACGGATTAAAGCCGACGTTGTTCATGCGGCGACTCAGATCCTCAGGGTCGCCCGCCAACGAGACAAAGGTTATGCCATGCTCTTCAACAAGTTTTTTGAAGCGTTGCGGCGCGGCAAGTTTGACCGAATGTCCGCGAGCCATCAAGCCGAGCGAAAGCGGAAGGAACGGCTGAACGTCGCCACGCGAACCGTAGGTGAGGATGGTGATATTCATGTGTTGTTTCGGATCGTTGATTTCCAATTTCGAGCATGAGACTCGATCAATTCCACCGCTTGCATGACGCCGTCTTCATTGTTGATGGTTTGACCAAGCGTCCGCGCGCGCTGGCGGATTTTATCACTGCCCGCTTCGATGATCGCTTGAGTCAATCGTTCAACCGTGAGATGCTTTACAAGAATAGGTTTTGGACTCGCACCTACCGCATGGACTCTCCGCGCCCAAAACGGTTGGTCGGTCATGAATGGAACGATCACTTGCGGAATGCCCGCACGAAGACCAGCGGCAACCGTCCCTGCGCCGCCGTGATGGATGAGCATGTTACAGCGCGGCAACAGCCAATCATGCGGAGCGGATTCGAGATAGAGTAAATCTTTCGAGGAAAATTTATGAGTACCTCCCCACCCCGAAAGGATGATTCCCCGTTGATTCGTTTTTGCCAAAGCCTCATGGACGATTCGATGAATCGTTTCCGCATCGCGGTTGACCATGCTCCCAAACGAAACACAAATTGGAGGAGAATTTGCGTCGAGAAAGTTCCGCAACTCAATTGTCGGCTGATAGGATTCGGTTTCGTCGGAAAAGAAATATCCCGTCACGCAGACATTCGCCGACCAGTCTTTCGAAGGTGGGAGAAGGCTGGGGCTCCACGCGCACAGCATCAAGGTCGGTGGGTGAATCGGATCGTCGTCAAATGGAAAATAAAGTTTACGCTTGGGAAGATTCGCGCGGCGGCTGATCTGCCAAAATCCAAAACGCGACAACCACCAGATAATTTTGATCCCCGCCACGTGTGTGAAATAATTCAACGCGCGGATTTTCAGGTCGGGCAAAACAACGCTCGGATAATCGCCCGTTGGCGCGAACATCGGAAAGGTTTGCACGTGAACGTCGGGGATGTTCATTTCACGCGCGCGGGTGTGACCGTCAACGGCGTGCGAAAAAGCGTGGATGATGAGATCGGCATCTTTGCACGCCTCATCGGATCGCTGAAACACGTCGGGACCAACTTGCATGGCGTGCGCCCATCCCTCATGGAGCATTTTGAAAATGTTGTTGCCCCCATCGTTGATGCGGACAATGGCGGTCGCGGGGTCGCCCGGCAGAGGGGCAAACGCGACGCCATGCCCTTCGACAAGATCCTTGAAGCGACTCGGCGCGGCAAGTTTGACGGAATGCCCGCGTGAAATTAGTTTTGCAGATAATGGAAGAAACGGCTGAACGTCGCCGCGCGAACCGTAGGTGAGGATCGTGATGTTCATGACAATATTTTATCTCGTGCGGCATGTTATCATGACAAACCGAGAGCAAGTTCGTGATGCAGTTATTGCGGGTTAACAATTTAACCGAGCAATACCTAAACAACCCAAAGACCCCGAAGGGGTCAAATGATTCTAGAATTGATGGATGGATCACATTCAACCCCGAAGGGGTGTCAGAGACAGCAAATTTAGGTCATCTGTCGCCACGGCGCCACGCGACGCCTTCGGGATTGGCTTTATGGCAATAATCCATATCAGGTTTGTTGCTAGATTTATTGGTTATTTTGGAAAAACTGCGTCAAGGTATGATGGCGCAATTCATCGAATAATTTGAATTGTTGCTCATATGCTGATGAACATAGAGGAGTGAACATGACAAAGATCGGAATTCTACATCCTGGTGAAATGGGCGTTTCCATCGCCGCGTCCGCCGTCAACAGCGGACATGAAGTGTACTGGGTTTCAGAAAATCGCAGTGACAAGACCCGCCGCCGCGCGGAAGAACATGGTTTGCTTGAAGTTGAATCGTTGAATCACCTTTGCAAAACAAGCGAGATCATCTTCAGCGTCTGCCCACCTCACGCGGCGGAGGATGTGGCGAACTCGGTGATCGAATCTGGCTTCAAGGGATATTATCTCGATGCCAATGCGATTGCGCCTCAACGAGCTAGGAGAATCGGAGAGTTGATGGGCGCGAATGGAATCCGCTTCATTGACGGAGGCATCATCGGCGGACCCGCTTGGAAACCAAAGGAGACTACTCTTTATTTGTCTGGAAAAGATTCAAATGTAATCGCCGATTGCTTTTCTAACGGACCGCTGGAAACAAGAATCATCGGCGATGAAATCAGCAAAGCATCCGCGCTCAAGATGTGTTACGCGGCGTACTCCAAAGGGACAACCGCCCTGCTCGCCGCAATCCTTGCAACCGCCGAGTCGCTTGGCGTGCGCGATGAACTTTACAAGCAATGGGACTTGGACGACTCAAATTTTTCAGAGCGGACGAATCGCAGAACGACGCGCGTCACAGCGAAGGCATGGAGGTTCGAAAGCGAGATGCGCGAGATCGCTTCCACATTTGAAGAAGCGGGTTTGCCCAACGGATTCCATGAAGCGGCGGCAGAGATTTATCATCGCATGGCAGGGTTCAAAGATGCGCCAGAAACTCCAGCATTGGAAGAAGTTTTAGAGTCGTTAATCAAATAACAAAATCGCCCATCGAGGGCGATTTTCATTGGACGTCTTTCTAAAGTCTCAAAACCTGTACCAGGGAGACACCGGGTCACGGAGTTTTTAATTGTTTTTCTCAGTGTCTCCGTGTCTCAGTGGTTAAAGGGTTATTACATCTCCTGTCTTCCAGACAACGCTCGCAACAACGTATTTTGATCGGCGTATTCCAAGTCGCCGCCCATGGGCAGACCACGCGCCAACCGCGTAACATGGACATTGAATTGCCGCAACTGGTTTTGCAGATAGAGTGCGGTCGCATCCCCTTCCATGCTGGGATTCGTCGCAAGGATCACTTCCTTCACTCCCCCATTCGCCACGCGCGCCAGCAACTGCTTGATCTTCAAATCGTCGGGACCGATGCCTTCGATGGGAGATAAGACTCCCTGCAAGACGTGATACTTTCCGTTGAAGCCAGCCGTGCGTTCGAGAGCAAGGACATCCAACGCTTCTTCGACGACGCAGATGACGCTTCCATCCCGTCGTGCGGACTCGCACACTTCACAGCGTTCGCGTCCCGCTTCGGTGATGTTGAAACACTCCTGGCAAAACGCCGTGTTCTTTTTGAGATGCGCCAAGGCAAGCGCGAGATCGTCCGAGACATCGTCGGTGGCGCGGAGGAAGTAGAACGCCAGCCGCGAAGCGGACTTGGGTCCGATGCCGGGCAAACGCTCCAATGCATTTATCAGTGATTGAATAGACTCTGGAAGTATCATTTTGTTTTAGGATGCCATTCGCGTTTGAGATTTCGCTGCATCTTCTTCACATACGCCTCTTGCAAATCGATCTCTACATAATTCGCTAACTTAACAACATAAGCCAGGCAGTCCGCAAGTTCTTCAGCAACATGATTCCGAGCTTCGTTCTCTTCAGTTTCATTGTTTGCTTTACGCAGTTTTCTTACTGCTGAAACAAATTCGCCAATCTCACCAGTTAGATACGCAACATTTCGAAACATATCTTGATCGAAATGTTTTTCGACATCCAGATCATGGTGGAAGGCTTGTAAATCCTTTAGACCCAGATTATTTTTCGACAATATGTCTGTCATATCTAGAATGGTAATCCACCCGCCAGCGGACCCATCAACTTCTGTTGAAGTTCGCGCGATTGGTCGAGAGCCATATTCACCGCGGACAAGACCATGTCTTGCAGCATTTCAGCGTCAGCGTCTTTCATGAAATCAGGGCTGATCTCAACCGATCTACATTTCTGGTCGCCCGTCATCACAACCTTGATCGCGCCGCCG
>JAJTXU010000220.1 GCA_021462845.1 Anaerolineales bacterium | reverse complement strand
CCAGACTTGCGCGCGTTGGTTGAGGGCATCGTACCAGACCTCAAGGACGCCATGTCCCCACGTGGAATTGCTTTGCGATTTGAGGAGCAGGTCTTGTTCTGTCGCCGTCGCGCCGACATCGCTAAAGGTGAAGTAAGCCTCCTGATCCGCTCCGAACGCTTGACTCGACCAGAAAGCGTCGGAGTTGGAAGAGTTGCTGATCACTTTCAACTGGTTGGCGTTGATCGCGTATTTGCTCGTGTTCCCCGACCAGTTGTGTCCCATCGCTCCGTTCGCGCGGTTGAAGTTGTCCAAGATGGAAGTCGAGGGGAAACTGTTTACAACGATGTTGAGTGTGTCGCATCCTACACCGCCATACAAATCAATAACACAAACCTCAGCGGTATAACTTCCAGCGCTGATGTATATATGTTCACTTTTGAACTCCCCCGCGCCGGGACCGGTCATTGTCACCGGCACATCCTCAACGAACCCATCGCCCCAGTCAATTCGCGCGGAGTGATTTTCCGAATTGTCCGCATCGGTGTAGGTGGCAGTGACGGTTACAGGATTTCCAAGTTGAACAGTCTGATCAGTTCCAGCATCTACAACGGGTGCAGCGTTTTCTTCGATTGGAGTGTACTCAAAGGCTCCCATATCAATTCGTATGAAGCCGTCATTATCGCCATCGAAGAAGAATTCGTGCAGGATGCTCGGATCGCCAGCGTCAACTGCCGGGGAACCCGTTGCTAGTTGATACGCACCATTCTCAGGACTGGCGAAAAGAGGATCAAGGTCAAACAGATTATCATGCGCGTTTGAAAAGGCGCTTATATTCCCTTGAATCCAGTTTGTAGAGCAAGCGCCCAATCCACAGTCATCGAACAAGTTGTAACTGTATTCGACGCGGCTGTCATCTGTCGAGAGAATGTGAACGGGGGCGTTGGGTTGCCCGCTAAAGATATTGTTACGGATGAAAGATGTATCTGCCTGAGTCTCGACCATGTTGATGGCAATTCCATCCGCTCCGCCGATGAAGGTGTTGTTTTCGATAGTGTAGTTCATTGGACTGCCGAGAATTAACCCTTGAGCCAGTATGCCGCCTTGCGCGTTGTTCTCGAAGACGACGTGGTTGATTTGGATGTTTCGCAAACTGCTCGGGGAGTTGTCAATTAATTCGATCCCGTATCCATTGCCTCCGCTGATCTTCATGTTCATGATTGTCACATCGCTGGAGGTGATCCGAAAGGCGGGTTGGCTCCCTGCAAGTTGCATAACTGTTTGTCCACCACCCGCGCCGACTATCGTCAAGGGTTTGTTGATCGTGACTGGCTCAGTATACACTCCGGCGGGAATGAAAATAGCTGTACCCGGCGAAGCCTGATCTATCACATTTTGCAAAACGGATTCGATTAAATCAACACCGAAACAAAAGAACGAAAGAGAATTAGCCAACTCTGCTGCAAATGCTGTATTGAAATCATTGGCGGCATCTGCGCTATCAATACCTAAGCTGTACTCAGATAGATCCATATCCAAATCAGCATCACCCCAAGCTGTTGAGTTGAAATTCTGGCTTCCAACAATAGTAAATTCACCATCAATCGAAAGCGCTTTGGTGTGCATCGGATGATCTGAAAATTTGGCAGTCAGGTTGTGAGTTCCAAATGGATCTTCCTGGATAAGCATAAGCCTTAGCCCACATATCCCTTCAAAACTTAATGGTATATCAAAGAGACCTTCAGAAACGAGAATATTGACATTAACATCGCCATTTCCTTTCTGTAGGACATCCAAGATAGCTCGAACATATTCGGGTGTGTTGAAAGCAGAATTCATAAAATGCATTTGAATAATATTAACCTCACTAGTCGCCGCCCCAATAGCAGCGGCAATAGCTTCATCAGCGGTTTTATCAGTATCATCCCTGAAAAGAGAAAAAACGGGTATGTCACCCGCAAGAGTCGTAACCCGAACTTCCTGATGATGTTCAATAACAGAGATTGGTGTATCCTCCGTGCAGTTGATATCGTTACAAACGTGTGCACCAAACCATAGGCTGTCAAACATATCCAAGGCGTCTTGGGCAATTGGTCCACTAACCTCGACTCCCATATCATGGTGCGGAGGGTCATTTATGAAGTTGTCGTCCACATTATAGCCGCCAACGATTATATACTTCCCGTCTACAATCATCGTTTTGACATGACTGTGTTTGAGGGAATCGTACTCAAAGTAGCCCACTTCTATTGTCCAATCAAATTCAGGATCAGTTAGTTGTTGGAATCCTAGACGTTTTAAATCGTCTAGAACATTCTGACGCTGATCGTTACTGGCATAGTAGTCTTTGAGACCTACCAGAATCCTCACGCGCACGCCATCAGCATAATAATCGGCAGGCTTCTCATGACCTACAGGGTTTTTGACTTGATCATAGAGTTCCTTGATACCTTGAAGAAAAAACTCTCCCGGACTATCTATATCATCGTCATCATCC
The DNA here is from genome assembly GCA_021462845.1 of Anaerolineales bacterium. Classification (GTDB taxonomy): domain Bacteria; phylum Chloroflexota; class Anaerolineae; order Anaerolineales; family Villigracilaceae; genus Defluviilinea. The sequence goes on along the minus strand of JAJTXU010000220.1, from coordinate 3,228 downwards.
TTATCTGGATCCCATATCATAGTCGTAAAATCAACTTCATATCGAGTCTCATCTCGCGCCAAATCCCCAAATCGCTCAAATGCGGCTTGTGCTGGGATTTCAGTAACCACGCCATCGTCGTAAGGCAGGGTAATGAGGCGATCATAGCTATTCCCACAATACATCATCTGCGGATCAACTTCTGCTAATACTGCCTGCGCGATGGGAGATAAGTCGGTTCCAGTGCAATCGTATCCGGGGGTTGGGGTGGGCATGTAAGGAAAACCGACGCTGGATACAATGATGTACGCGTTTTGCGGAGTCCAGTACACGGTTGCAGGCGGATCTGGGTAAATTTGAAACCCGACCGTCGCCTTGTTGAATGAATTGGTTACTGCAGGCTGCATAAAATTCCACGTGCCGACAGAAAAATTGCCACATAGCTGATTCGGATTGGAGCCGCAGGGCCTACCATATCCGCCTTCATTCACATACACACTGGGTAAACCAATGATCCCATAACGGCCCTCTGGATTTGTTTGCCAGCCATAGATGGAAACCCATAATGGGGAATCCCAGTGAGCGGTTACATAGACCGGCTGGTTGGGGTATTCAACATAAAACTGACCAGTGATGTTGGGTGCATTATATGGGTTGCCGATAATGTTCCACCGCACCGTGTACGGGTCAATTTGCACACAATCGAATATAGATGGATTGTCGGAATAACAAGTCAATACGCCAGCGGAGGTTTGCAATGATGCGGCCGATGCATGCGGCAACATCAATGAAAACAAGGCAATCATCGAAACTGTCGCAAGCCACTTGAAAATTACGCGTTGGGTGTTCATGAAAGTTCCTCCTGATAGTGAGTTTGATGTTAAAACCAATTACACACATTTTCCATCTTAATATTTGATAAACAGATAGCAATTACTCGATCATGGCGAAGATATCGGCATCAGGTATTCCTCTGGCACTTTGAGTTTTAACACAGGTTGAGGCACTTCAAAAAAGCAGACGGGGTCCAAAAAGGTCACATCAATTACACAAGGCTCGAGGAAATAAGAGTAGATCGCTGCTGAGCCATCATGAATCCAGCCCCGTACTCTCCAAATTCTTCTTGAAGACAACGGTATCCCTTCAACAACCTCTTGACCCGTCTCGAGCGAATAAACCCCATCCTCCCGCGCAACGAGTTTTCCAGTTGGAGAGATCACATCATTCTGAAAACTAAAAGGTATGTTCACATAAGCGATGTTGTTCTCTTTCAGGAACCGCTCCAGTCGGTCATACGCATCCCCTGGAATGTAACTGTCATTGAAGTAAAAATTACGGTCTGAAAAAGCAGGAAAATCTGGTGACAAGGCAACAACGGTATCGCCGTAATCATTGAGCAGGAAAACAAATTTTGCCTCATGTAATGCTTCTACAAGCCCATTGTTGTATCCACTGGAACGTAAGGATGAAAACCTCTGAATTGGAAATTGGAGTCCGGTCGTTCGATCCAATATATAATCATCTCCCCCGTTGTGTACGATGACCAAAAGTAAATCGTCTGTCAGAAAGAAAAAACCACTGTCATTGAGATTAAAGGGGGTTTTCTCGTTGGTCTCCAAATTTAACAGATAGGTTGCAACAGATTTAGATTCTGTCTCCTGCACGTATAGTAATCGCCCACTTGGAGAGAGTCTGGAATTGAAATGTCGACACGCAGGCACAAGCACATCTACGTACTCTGGGTAGCGCCATTCTTCGCTAGCAGCTGGGCAACTGCATTGAAAGAGGGATTGCAACAATAAACTATTGCGCCCCCATAGTCCCCAGCAATAACCGTAGTAGAACAGCAAGGGCAACCCCAACAAGATGGTTAGACGCGTTAACCAAAAGCGATATCCGCGTGATTTGGGAGGGTTTGAATAGTCAGTTTTCTCGGTTTTCATGACAACACCCTGCTTGGTGTCCTCTCTTGGTATGAAACAGGATAGCAGAAGTCAATGGTTATGGCAAGCGACTAATCTTTTTCGACGATGATCTCATACCCCAGGCTGCAAAACAGACTGCAAAATCTGTCTGACAACTTCGTGTATCCTTCCTCGTAGGAATGACAAAGCTCTTATTTCGGATTAAACAAAATATCCTCAGGCGGAGTCTTCAACTGGATCCTCCGTCCGCTGATCTTCATTAGGTCGGCGAGGGAGTCTTTTTTGGTGCCGTCCCAGAGTTCGAGTTTGTCTTTTTGCCTTTTCATGTAATCGCTCAACATTCCAAAATCGGAGTTGTTGTCGAAGAATTTGACCAGCCTGCGGAACAACTTGGGCAGGAGCAGAATATCCTCTTGCAATGTGCGGATGTCGTACAACGTGAAATCCGAGGTGCGGTCAATGGACCAGATTCCGCGCTTGGTCTTGCGCGCTCTCGCCACTACCGCGCGAATCTTTTCGGCGAAGACGCGGTCTGTGCCGATGTAAAACGTGGGATAGACCAATCCCTCGCGCGCAAGTTCGAAGTTAAGTGAATTTTCGATGGGCAAACTATTTGAGTCCACGATCGAGCCGTCAGTCAACTTGGCGGATTTGGGGAAGAGATAACTCACGGGTCGCCCGAACGGGTCAATGGATGCGGAGGCGATGAATCCAGATTTGCCATCGTCGGCGTCCACGATCTGGGTTTGGCTCAAACTGTAGATCACGTTTTTGATGCCGATCATCTCCAGCAGAGACTCGAGCGCGGCGAGCGCGAACGTCCGCGGTTGGTGATAGCCCTCGTAATGCGTTTCGAGCGCGTCAATAGATTCCACGCGGAGTTGTTTGCGTTTGTCATCCTTCTTCGCCGCGGCATCGCCTTTCCACGTGAAGAACTCCCAGTGGCTTTGATCCTTCGCCTGAAAGCGGATCGAATCGCCGTCGGGCGAAAATCCCTTCACGTGGAATGTCCCCGCGATCACTTTGTATTGAGTCATTTCTGCCTCCGTTGGTTGATTTCATTATAGAGATTTTCTGGAGCAAATGCAACAACAAAAATGAACCGCAAAGCGCGCGAAGAACTACTTGCTATTCTTGGCGGACTTAGCGTGCTTCGCGGTGACAATGATCGAAGTGATTCAAACGAAAGTTGTCCGACAAAATTTCAGGGAAGCCGTGAAGGCGAAGTAGTGTAGCATTGGTTCTGTAAATTACTTCAAGAAGTAGGTCAAGTGTTATCCTTGTGGTGTTGAAACAAAAGGAGAAACAAATGACCTACCCCAAT
>JAJTXU010000022.1 GCA_021462845.1 Anaerolineales bacterium | reverse complement strand
TCCGGTACGCTCGCAATAGTTCTTTCCGTTCTTCGTCAGTCAACTTGAATTTTCGCTTTGCCATTCACCTATTGTACGACTTCTAACTACTTTGTCTATTAGAGAAGCAGTTACAGCACCCCAAACATTTTCCTGTTTCCAACCAGAGTCCATACGCGCTCTGACGGGCATAACACAAATCGTTAGGTTTTTTCCAACCCCACATACACTTCCAAAATCTGCCTCGCAATTTTCTCCCACGCATAATCTTGGGCGTACGCGGCGGCTTGGGCGCTCATCTTTGCGTGCAACTCATCGTCGTTCAACAACCACGATAATTTCTCGCACAGCGTTTCGGGCTCCTCTGCGGGGATCGTAAATCCCGTCTCGCCATCGCGCACGAGGTAGGCGAGTCCGCCCACTTCGGAAGCGATCACGGGCGTGCCGCACGCCATCGCTTCGAGCGCGACCATGCCGAACGACTCGTAATGCGACGGCATCACCACCACCTCCGCCGCCGAGTAATAATATGAAAGTTTATCCTGATCGCGCACGCCCAAGAACACCACCGATTGATCCAACCCCAGCACCTCGCACAAATTTTTCAAGCGCGCCATCTCGGCGTTCATCTCTTCGGGGCTTGCCGCAGGATCGCCGCCGATGATCGCGAGATGCACAGGGCGCGACTCCTTCATCTGCAAACAAGACATCGCCTCGAGCAGAGTGTCCACGCCTTTGAGCGGCTCGATGCGCCCCACGAACAGGATCATCCGATCTTCGGGCTTCAAGCCAATATACGCCCGCGCTTCATCGGCAGGGATGGGATAGAAATGGCTGACATCGACGCCGGGCGGGATGATTACAAGTTTCTTCGCGTCTGCTTTGTAGAGAAAGCGGAGTTGCGTCAACTCGGCGATTGTGGCGACCACTACCCGGTCAGCCCGACGGAGGACCTGCTTCTCACCCTCGATTCGGTACGCCCCTTCGCGTTCCTCGTCTGCGCGAGCGATGCGGTTCTTCATCTCGCCGAGGGTGTGGAACATGTGGACGATGGGCGACCCAGCCCACCCGTCCGAAAGAGAAGCGGCGGCAATGCCAGACATCCAGTAGTGACTGTGAATCACGTCGTATTTAATTTTCTTGTCGCACGCGAAGGCTTTGATGCCATCCACAAATTCGGGGATGTAATTTGCAAGTTCCTGTTTCGGCATGGGATGCTCGGGTCCCGCTGGGATGTGGACGACGCGGTTGCCGTAGCCGAGTTCGTGCAAAACGTGCGGCACGTGATCGTCCTGCGAGCGCGTGAACACGTCCACGTGGACGCCACTTTTGCCGAGTTGGCGCGTGAGCTCGCGGACGTAGACGTTCATTCCACCCGTGTCTTTGCCGCCAAGCGTTGCCAGCGGACAGGTGTGATAGGAAAGCATTGCGATACGAAGCATGGGTTTATTTTCTCACGACACAGACGACGCGTGGGACTGAAAACTTGCGGGTTTATTTGGTTTCCTTTATAATCCCCGCTCGCTGTAACGCAAAATTAATTTTGCGCCACATCCGCCACCGTGGCTCAGCTGGTAGAGCAGACGATTCGTAATCGTCAGGTCACGAGTTCGAATCTCGTCGGTGGCTCAACAAGGTAAACCCTGCGAAGGTTATCAACCTTCGCAGGGTTATTTTATATCCACTTCTCCAGTTCAAAACCTTTTGCAAAAGGGTTTACAAAACGGATGCCTTCCAACACCTGCCCATCCTGAAAGTCTTCGCTGAAGATGACTGGCACATCGTTGATCAATGCTATTGCCCAAAGTTGGGCGTCATAAAATGATAAGGAATAGTCTCTTACGCCGCGAGCGGCTTCAAGCACAACGGAAGGCGTGAGAAAGTAAATAGGAAACGCCAACAAATATTCCTGAACAGATTGCAACGCCTCATCTACCGATAGTTTGGGCTTCGCTCCACGCGTCACCGCGTGAAAAAATTCTGAAAGAGATTGCACGCTTAAACAACCGACAGCATTTTGCTGTAGATCAAGCACGAGTTGCATCGCCAGCTCGCGCTTTTTCTGCTCCCCACGATCAAACGCGTACACCAGCACGTTCGTATCAAGAAGAACGACGGTCATATCGCTTCATGCGTTCTTCGTAAAGGTCTTCGCGCGTCCAATCGCGCTTTTTTTGAGGCACGGGAGGTTTCTTGTCTTGATCGCGCATCAGCTTATAAAGTCGCTTCATCGCATCGTTATCGTAGGCAAGCCGATACCCAACCCGCTTCAACTCGTTATCGAGCGCGCGGCGGATGATTTCGGCTTCACTAACGCCTCTCGCTTCTGCGACCCGTTTTAGTCGCTCTTCCTGATTCTTTTGGATATAGATCTGCTTACGAACCATCTGTTTCATGGATGCTCCTGTGGTTATACATCACATTATACATCACGCAAACAGGCTTTGCACCGCATCCCGAAACACCTTCGCGTGGTAATGGACATCCTCTTCGGTGGTTTCGGGCGAGATCAATGCCATGTTATGGAAGGGAGTCATCAGGATGCCGCGGTTGAGGGTGAAGAGGTGCATGTAGCGATCCAGTTCGTGGTCAATGGCGGAGGCGGCTTCTCCCCCGTTGCGCGGCGGTTTGGGGCGGAACCAGTATTCGGAGCGGTTGCCGAGGCGTTTGACGATCCACGGAAGTTCAAATTCTGCGATGACCGATTCGACGCCTGCGGTGAATTTCTCTTGCAATGCAATCGCTTTTGAGTAAAACTCGTCGGTGAGAACGTGTTGCAGAGTCGCTTTCATGGCGGCGATGGAGAGCGCGTTGCCCGCCAGAGTCCCGCCGATGCCGCCGACATCCGCATCGTCACGGTTGAGACGCGCGGCGAATTGTTGACTCACCTCTTCGGTGAATCCATAGACCGCCGCAGGGACGCCTCCAGCGAGGGGTTTGCCGAGGGTGAGGAAATCAGGTTGAAGGGAGAATGAAGCGGTGTATCCGCCGAGTCCAGCGCAGATGGTGTGCGTCTCGTCAATGATGAGATACGTCCCATACTTGCGCGTGATCTCGCGCAGGGCGTCGTGATAACCCGCGTCGGGATGGATGATGCCGATGTTGGTCATCACAGGCTCGGCGAGCACGGCGGCAACGTCGCGGGCGGAGAGGGCGGTTTCGAGCGCGGCGATGTCGTTGAACTCGATGACCTTCGTCGTCTCGCGCGGATCAACTTGCGGACCCATGTTGTTCGGGCGCGAGATCGGCGTGCCTTCTTCGTCGAGCGTGATGAAGGTTTCATCCACCGAGCCGTGATAACAATAATTGAAGACGAGAATCTTCGGGCGGTCGGTGATGAGACGCGCCATGCGCAGGGCGAAACGATTCGCGTCGGTGGCGGTGAGCGTGAATTGCCAATAAGGAAGTTTGAAGCGGCGTTGAAGTTCTTCGCCAACCCAGATCGCGTCTTCATACGGGAGCATGAGCGTGATGCCATTTTGCATCTGTTCGTTGACGGCGTTGACCGTCGCTTCGGGCGAGTGACCCGTCATCGCGCCCGTGTCGCCGAGACAGAAGTCAATGTACTCGTAGCCGTCCACGTCGGTGAAGCGCGCGCCTTTGGCTGATTTGACGAAAACAGGAAATGATCCCGCCCAGCGAACCATCCACAACATCGGCACGCCGCCATGCAGTGACTTGCGCGCGCGTCCGTAGAGTTCGTAGGATTTGGGATGGGTTTTGTGGAAGAGGGATTCTTCCTGGCGGAGGAGGGATGCAAGTTTAGTTCGGTTGAGAGTGAGCGACATGAGTTTTCCCAATGTTAATCTATAGCTTTCTAAAAGACTTCCGAGACATGTCTCGGAAGTCTTCGATAGCAATAATTGAACGAGCCCGCGTGATGCAACGGATTCACACCAGCGGCAATTCAGCGCGCTTTCCAGTCGCTTCGTTGACCACGATCAACTCACCCGCATCTTCACGTCCCATCTGTTCGTTGGCGTTGAGCAACTCTATACCGTAAATCGTACCATCGGGAGCAATGTCAACTACCAATTCATCACTCAGGCGAATCGCTTCCACTTCCGCGCTTTTTTCTTGAAAGCGAATGTAGGCGATGTTGTAACGAGGATCATAAGTAAATTTCATGGCTGCGCTCCTAGAAATAACGGGTAATCACAGTAATGACCAACCAGTCTTGTGAAGATTCTTCGACAGCGAAAACTTCGACCTGCTTGGTTGAAAATAAACGTCCGCGCCACTCGCCATTGAATGAAAAATTTCGGCGAAAACCGAGGCGTCCAAACTTCGCAGGGAATTTTTCACCCTGCTCAATCGTGACGCGAACTTCCTCTTGTGTCGCGCCGCGCTCCGCAAGCCTTTCGATAGCATGAGGGTGAAAGCGGATGTTCATTGACACAGACATTATACATCACCCGATAAGGCCTCTGATTTATTTCACCACCTCTCCCAACGCCTCCCCAAATATCCTCAACCCATCATTGACCTGCTCGCTCGTCACATTTAGCGGGGGAATCCAGCGCAGGGTGTTGTCGTACGTTCCGCACGAGAGGAGCAACATGCCTTTCTCCTCGGCGGAGTGGATCACATCCTTCACCATTTGCTTTTCTTTGGCGCGGTTGCCGTTCGCGGTAAATTCTGTGCCGATCATCAAGCCTTTACCGCGCACATCGCCGATCTGCGGATATTCCTCCTGCAGTTTTCGCAGACCCGTCATCAATTGGATTCCTTTCTCGGTTGCGTTCTCCAGCATATTCTCATCCCGCATCGCGCGGATGGTGGCGACTCCCGCCGCGCAGGCGATGGCGTTCCCGCCATACGTCCCGCCGATGGAGCCGACATCCACTTTTTTCATAATATCTGTCCGCGTGAAAACGCCTGAAAGCGGCATGCCCGAAGCGATCCCCTTCGCGGCGGTGATGATGTCTGGCACAACACCGAAATGTTCAAGCGCGAACCACTTCCCTGTTCTGCCAAAGCCCGATTGCACTTCGTCGAAGATGAGCATGATGCCGTGCTTGTCGCAAATCTCGCGCAAGCCTTTCATGAACGATGTCGGCGGGACAACGTATCCGCCTTCGCCCAAAACGGACTCGACCAGAATCGCGGCGGTCTCTTTCGGCGCGGTCTGCGAGGCGAGCAGGTATTCAAGTTGTTCGAGACAATGCTGGCTGGCTTGTTCTTCGGTCATGCCGAGCGCGTACGCGTATGGAAACGGCGCGACGTACACTCCCGCCATGAGCGGAGCGAATCCCGCGCGGTAGATCGTCTTGGAGGTGGTCAGCGACATCGTGGCATGAGTCCGCCCGTGGAAGGAGCCGTTGAAAACGATCACGTTTGGTCTGCCTGTGACAACTTTTGCGATCTTCACCGCATTCTCCAACGCCTCCGCGCCCGAGTTGGCGAAGTAAAACGAATCAATCGAAGGCGGAGAAATTTTCCGCAGTTCTTCGACGAGTTGCAGCATCGGCTTGTGGATGACGATGTTCGCCTGCGCGTGGATAAAATTTCCCGCCTGCTCGCGGATCGCTTCAACAACTTTCGGGTGGCAGTGACCCGTGTTCGTCACGCCGATGCCGCAGGTGAAGTCGAGCAGTTTGCGCCCATCGTCGGTGTAGATGTACGAGCCTTCGGCGCGGTCGGCGACGAAGTTGAAGATGCGCGTCCATGCGGGAGTCATGTGAGGGAAGTTGTCTTGATAGAGTTGGCTGGTCATAAAATATCCTTTTCTGGGTATTGGCTATCAGGCTTATAATGGCAATAATCGGAAAATTAATCGGGACGCTGACCGCGAAGCGCGCAGAAAACGCAGATTTTCTTTTCAATCAGCGTGAATCAGCGTTTATCTGCGTCCAAACAGGTTTTTGGGTTAGTACCGTCAAAGTCTATCATACGTGTAAAAAGCCGAGGAGCAAATCATGGATCGAGAAAAACTTGCCTTCATCAACCCAGCGAACGGGACTCAGTTCGGCGAAGTGACGATGTCCACGCCCGAAGAAGTAAAACAGGCGGTGGACGATATGCGCGCATCTTTTTCCGTGTGGAGCGCGAAATCGGTCAAAGAACGCGCGCGCATTTTGAAAAAATTCCAGCAGTTGTTAATTGACCAGCGCGACGAAATCTCCAGCGTAGTCAGTCAAAGCACGGGCAAGAACAGACAGGACAGTCTGATCGAACTATTCGTCTCGGTGGACATGCTGGCGCAAAATCGCGCCAAAGCGCCAACATGGTTGAAGAGGCGACGCGTTTCTTCGGGCTTGTACTTCACGAAGCGATCCTATGTAGAGTATCGTCCGTATGGCGTAGCGGCGATCATTTCACCGTGGAATTATCCTTTGCTCATTTCGATCACGCCGATGTTCGCCGCCTTGCTCGCGGGTAACACGGTTGTCCTAAAAGTTTCGGAAGTGACGCCTGCCGTCGGCGTGATGATCGAAAAATTGTTCAACAGCGTGCCCGAACTTGCGCCGTTCGTCCGCGTGGTGCACGGAGATGGAAGAGTCGGCGCGGCGCTCACCAAGAGCAAGCCCGATTATATTTTCGTCACAGGCTCCACCGTCACAGGCAAGAAGATCATGCAAAGTGTGGCGGAGGACTTGATTCCCGTCACGCTCGAACTCGGAAGCAAGGACGCGGCAATTATCCTCGAAGACGCGGACATCGATTCCGCCGCGCGTTGGATCACCTGGGGCGCGTACTTTAATTCGGGTCAATCCTGCGTGGCGGTCGAGCGCGCGTACGTCGTCGAATCGAAGTACGATGAATTCGTCCAAGCCGCCGTCAAATACACCGAGAAGATCGCCAGCGGCTTCACGTTGGAAAAGGACAGTCCGTACTTCATGGGTCCCATCACCGACCCGCGCCAGATTCAGATCATCGAAGATCACGTCAAGGAAGCGGTCGAGAAAGGCGCGCGCATTGTATGCGGAGGCAAGGAGCAAGGCGCATTCTACAAACCGATGGTGATGGTGGATGTGAACCATTCCATGAAACTGATGCGCGAGGAAACGTTTGGACCGATCCTGCCGATCATGAAGGTGCGGGATGAAGAGGAAGCCATCCGCCTCGCCAACGACAGCGCGTTCGGTCTCTTCGCTTCGGTGTACACCAAAGATCAAGCGCGGGCAAAACGGATCGCGGATCGGATCAACGCGTCGTCCATCATCACCAACGACAGCCTTGCTCAATTCGGGATTCCCCTGCTCCCGTTCGGCGGCGTGAAAGATTCGGGGATCGGCACGTCGCACGGACGGGAGGGCTTGCTCGCGTTTACCCGTCCGCACAGTTACGCAATGGGCGGCACGCCTCCCGCGTGGGATGTCGCCACCATCATGCGCGAACTCGGCAATTACGATCTCGGCGTGGCGATCATGGGCGTTGTCTACGGCACGACTCTCAAACAAAAATGGGAAACGCTTGCCCAGTTCTTACGCAGGAAGAAACCCGCTAATGCTTCTTCAAACATAAAAACAGAACACGTAACGATCAACAAATAATATCCAGACCTTCCGAAGGATTCAAACCTTTGAAAGATTGATTTGTTTCCAGCGATAACCAAGTATAGAAAGAATCTCGCGCTCTTGAGAAGTTGAAGATGTGTATCCACGCAGAAGGTCTTGTGAGGGAAGATTTCTCAGTTTAAGGTGGTAGGCATTCTGCATTCAATTTTGTTGTGATGAAGAAATTGAGGCATTCTGCTTTATCATCTCATCAGAAATAGCCAACAATATGTCTAGATTTGGCGTATTCCTTACAAGATCATTGATCCCGCTAAAAATCCAGACTCTTTTTTTTGGCTGAAAAACAATCATGCCGTTTACAACCTTTACTTGCGCTACTTCATTCCATCGATATTTCCTGGCATCCCTTCGGACGCCATCCGACTTGTTAATGATGATGCGACCAAACTTCACAGACTCGCCCGAATCAAGTTTTTGTCTTACGATTGCCGCAATATGAGGGAAGGAGTTTTTACGGACATGATGGATCAATTCATGAACTTGGCTCAATGCTCCATCCAACTTCAGCCGCCGCTTATTTGTTTCAATTACATAAGATTGTTGTGAACCTGTGGGAACGACGCCATAAACCAATACATTGACAATGCTCATCTTTATCAATTTGATCTCGCTCCATCGAAAACTTGATACTTCACTTCCATCAGCAGTATAAGCAAGTCCATCTCGATATAGCACAACTGTTTCTCCCCAATTAAGCAGGGTTTTCCCAACAGCCACTATACCAAATACCAGAAGTAGAATTGCAGCGAAAACAAAAGCAGTGATCGACATATTAGGGCGTAGATTTCGGTATACAACGAGCCCGTAGTAAAGTGCATAAAATCCACCAGATATGCAAATGGCGCCGATTAAGATGCGCCAAAATTTTGCTATCTTCTGCTGTTTATAAACTGCTTGTGGCTCACCCAAATCTACCACGGATTGAAAAACAGGATCAATAGATTTTTGATTCACCAGATTGTGTCCTCCGACTTGTAATTGGGGATGAGACTCACCGCCTCATCCTCAATTACTATTTACCAATTACCAATTACCAAAACCAATTCTCCAATCCTCCAATTCTCTCTTAACTCTGCGCCACCATCACATGCTTGGTGATCTGGTAATCGCCAATCGCCTCGGCAGACAGATCCTTGCCGAAGCCTGATTGCTTGAATCCGCCGTGCGGGGTTTCGGAGGTCAAGGGGAGATGATCGTTGACCCAAACGGTACCAAACTCCAATTGAGAAGAGAGGCGCATCGCGCGTCCGATGTCGCGGGTGAAGATCGAAGCGGCGAGTCCGTACAACACATCGTTGCCCTTGCTCAGCGCGTCGGCTTCATCGGAAAATTCCTGCACAGTGATCACAGGACCGAAAACTTCATTCTGCACAATTTCAGAATCCTGTTGCACGTTCGCAACGACGGTCGGCTCGTAGTAATAGCCGTTCTCGAATCCCTTCGGCACGCCGCCGCCCGTGAGAATTTTCGCGCCCGCCGATTTCGCGCGATCCACATAACCCGACACGCGCTCGCGCTGGACTTTGGAGATCAACGGACCCATCTGGACTCCATCTTCAAACGGAAGCCCCACCTTGACGTTCTTCATCGCCTCGACAACCGCTTCTTGCATGACCTTCGACTTGCCTCGCTCGACGTACAGCCGAGTCGCCGCCGTGCAGTCTTGTCCCGTGTTGAGCGTCGCCGCCATGGACGCCTTCGCCGCAACGAGTTCGGGATCGGAATCGTCGAACACGATGAACGGCGCTTTGCCTCCGAGTTCGAGGTGGACGCGCTTCAATGTATCAGCGGCGGTCTTCATAATTTTCTTGCCTGTGCCAGTGGAGCCAGTGAGACTCACCATGCGCACATCGGGATGCTCGACGATGGCTTGACCCGCGTCGTTGCCGCCAGAGATGATGTTGACCACGCCGTCGGGGATGCCCGCCTCCTTGATGATCTCGCCAAACATCAGCGTCGTGAGAGGCGTGCCAGGCGCGGGCTTCAACACGATGGTGCATCCCGCCGCGAGCGCGGGACCGATCTTCCACGCCGCCATCATCAACGGATAATTCCACGGCGCGATCTGCCCCACAACGCCGACGGGTTCGCGCCGATAAATGGACGTGTAGCCCGCCATGAACTCGCCCGCGTGCGAGCCGTGCGTGTCGCGCGCCGCGCTGGCGAAGAAACGCAAGTTATCCACCGCGAACGGAATGTCACCGCCGAGGCTGACGTAGGCGTACGGCTTTCCCGTGTTCTCCGATTCGACTTTCGCCAATTTTTCCGCGTTGGCTTCGAGCAGGTCAGCCAGTTTCCAAATAATTTTTGAGCGCTCACTCGGAGTCTTCTTCGACCAGCGTCCATCGTAGAAAGCGCGCTTGGCGGCTTGCACAGCGCGATCCACATCCTCGCGGCTGGCATCCACCACCTCTGCGATATTCTTCCCCGTCGCAGGGTCTTCAATGGACATCATCTTCCCACCCTTCGTATCCTCCCACTTGCCGTCAATCCAAAGTTTGTAGTTCATGGTTTCTCCTCATGTGTGTTATGTCATTGCGAGGGCGATGCTCTTTCGTCCGAAGCAATCTCCTCACTCGTGGAGATTGCTTCGCCGCAAAGAACAAGAGTGCGGCTCGCAACGACATGTTGATTATGAATTCAACCGAATCGCCACCAACTGAATATTCGTCATATCTTCCATCGCAAACTTCAAGCCCTCGCGCCCGAGTCCGCTTTCGCGGTTACCGCCGTAGGGCATGTGATCGGCGCGGAAGTTTGGCGTGTCGTTGATAATAACCCCGCCGAAGTTCAATCGCTTCACGGCTTTGAACACGCGGTTTACATCGTTGGTGAACACACCGACCTGCAAACCAAACTTTGAATCATTGGCTTGCCTCAACGCGGATTCAAAATCGTCGCTCGAAATCACCGATGCGACGGGACCGAACGTCTCCTCCGCCACAACTTTCATGTCCGACTCAACGTTCGTCAACACGGTCGGATAATACACAGTCCCTTCGCGTTTGCCGCCCGTCAACACTTTCGCACCCGACCCTTGCGCCTCGTTGACCCAACTTTCGATTCGATCCACTTCCTTCGAGTCGATCATCGGTCCAACGTCCACGCGCTCATCGAGCGGATCGCCGACCACCATCGCCTCGGTCGCTTTGACGAATTTTTCAGAGAACGGCTCGAACACTTTCTTCTCGCTGTAAATGCGCTGCACCGAAATGCACACCTGCCCCGAGTTGTAATACGCGCCGACCGCGCAGCGTTTGGCGACGAAGTCCAAATCCGCATCGGGCGCGACGACGACGGGCGACGTGTTGCCGAGTTCGAGAGTCACTTTTTTGATTCCCGCCACAGACAAAATGTGCCGTCCAATTTCAGGCGAACCCGTGAACGTGATCTTGTCCACGCGCTCGTCGGTGATGAGCCACTCGCCCACCGTCCCGCCTCCGCCAACGACCAGATTGATCGCGCCAGCGGGAACGCCCGCCTCATGCAAGATTTGACACAACTTCGCCGCCGCCAGCGGAGTTGTCGTAGCAGGCTTCAGCACTACCGTATTACCCGCCGCCAACGCGGGAGCCACTTTATGCGCGACCAGATTCAACGGGAAGTTAAACGGGCTGATCGCCGCGATCACGCCGACGGGACGGCGGGTCCAGAATCCGAAATAGCCTTCGCCGCTTGGAACCGCGTCCAGCGGGATCGTTTCGCCGTGTAATCGTTTCGCTTCCTCGGCGGCGATCGTGAACGTGCTTTGAGCGCGATCCACTTCGGCGCGCGCAAACTTGAGCGCTTTGCCCGCTTCGGCGGCGATGGTCTTTGAAAGATATTCGGATCGTTCGCGGATCAGACTCGCCACGCGCAAAAGAATCTCAGCGCGTTTGTGCGCGGGCATGTCTGCCATCGTGTCTTCGGCGCGTTCGGCGGCGTCTATGGCTTTGTTCAAATCTTCCTTGGTCGCGGTTTGAATCACGCCGACGGTTTTCCCGTCATATTTATTTTTCACTTCCAGCGGAGTCCCGCTCCCGCCCCACTGACCGTCAATCAAGAGTTTGTATTCCATTTCGTTCTCCAATCATTTTTTTGGCGAAATTATATAAAAATGTGTTTTCAAAAACTTTGCAAAGTTCGTTGGTCGAGTAGTGGCGCGTGATCGTCGCGCCACGTACCGAGACCAACAGGTATTCAAAAGCAATGTTGCAACAAATATCTAGTTGAACACAGGTGGTCTCGATACGTCCTTCGTTTTCGCTACGCTCCGCTCAGGACTACTCGACCACCGAATTTTTATTGCGCGATCATCACATGCTTCGTGATCTGATAATCGCCAACCGCTTCCGCCGACAAATCCTTGCCGAAGCCCGATTGTTTGAATCCGCCGTGCGGGGTCTCGGACGTGATCGGCAGATGGTCGTTGACCCAGACCGTGCCAAACTCCAGTTGACTCGTCAGCCGCATGGCGCGACCGACATCCTTGGTGAAGACCGAAGCCGCCAAGCCGTACAACACATCATTGCCGAAATGCAGCGCCTGTTCTTCATTATCAAATTCCTGCACGGTAATCACGGGACCAAACACTTCGCTCTGCACGATCTCCCAATCCTGTTGAACATCCGAGATGACCGTCGGCTCGTAGTAATAACCTTTCTGCAAATCTTTCGGCACGCCGCCGCCTGTGAGAATCTTCGCGCCTTGCGATTTTGCGCGATCTACAAATCCGCTGACGCGCTCGCGCTGAATCCCTGAGATCAGCGGACCCATCACAACGCCATCGTCAAACGGCAAACCGACTTTTGTATTTCTCATCGCTTCAACAACCGCTTCGCGCATATCTTTGGCGCGACCTTTTTCCACGTAGATGCGCGTCGCGGCGGTGCAATCCTGACCCGTGTTCGCCGTCGCCGCAAAGGACGCTTTCGCCGCAACCAGTTCGGGATCCGAGTCGTCGAACACGATGAACGGAGCCTTGCCGCCAAGTTCGAGATGAACGCGCTTCAATGTATCCGCCGCGGTCTTCATCACTTTTTTGCCAGTGCCTGATGAACCCGTCACGCAGATCATCCTCACGTCGGGATGCTCCGTCAATGCCTGACCCGCGTCATTGCCGCCTGAGATGATGTTGACCACGCCGTCGGGAATCCCAGCCTCTTTAATTAATTCAGCAAGCATCAGTGTAGTGAGAGGTGTGCCAGGCGCGGGCTTCAACACGATGGTACAACCCGCCGCGAGCGCGGGTCCGATCTTCCAGCCCGCCATGTTGAGTGGATAATTCCATGGCGTGATTTGTCCGATCACGCCCACAGGTTCGCGCCGATAGATGGACGTGTATCCCGCCATGAATTCGCCTGCGTGCGAGCCGTGCGTGTCACGCGCCGCGGTGGCGAAAAATCTTAAGTTGTCAACAGTAAAAGGGACGTCGCTGGCAAGGCTCAAAAATTTATACGGCTTGCCCGTGTTCTCGCTTTCGACGCGCGCAAATTCCTCCGAGTTGGCTTCGAGCAGGTCAGCCAGTTTCCAAATCGCTTTCGAGCGTTCGCTGGGAGTCTTGCGCGACCAACGCCCATCGTAAAACGCAGACTTCGCGGCTTGCACAGCTTTGTCCACATCCGCGCGCGAAGCGTCCTGCACTTCGGCAATCTTTTCGCCCGTCGCAGGATTTTCAATGGGCATCTTTCCGCCGCCCTGCGAGTCCTGCCACTTGCCGTCAATCCAGAGTTTGTAGTCCATGTTTCTCCTCGTGAGAATTTCAGGATGTCGAAATTATACAGGAACGATTAATCATTGACAATACATTTATTCCGAATGAGACAAACACCGCGTCTTTCTATAGGTAAGTCTGATTCAGTTTCTTCGAGTTTCATTCACACCGCAACACCGCACGGACATAAACGTCCGCGCTATTCCTACCAAGCCCGCTCAAGCGGACTCCGCGACTGACAATGGTCTTGTTAGTTTGAAGAATTTCTTGTATAGTACGATCATGCCGAAACAAAAAGAAGATAAAAAGCGCGAGCAACGTATCACAGATTGGATCATTGTGGACGCCTATGATGAAGGCGAGCGCGCCTCGGCTGGTACTATTATCTCGAAGAAAAGATTACTTTTCCATTCACGGGCGAGTGCATCGAAAAGCGCGGCGTTTCACCTCTACAAAAAGGCGAGCGCGTGGAAGTTACCGATATGTGCGATGAAGACGACTGCGCGCATGAAATTTTCGTCCAGATCAAATGGCAGGGCCGCGAAATGGGTGTCCCGCTTGGGCAAATCCGCGCTATAAAAGTGAACGCAGAAACAAAAGAAGCCATTGCCGATTGGCATTACTGGGTTGCGATGGGATATAGGTTCTAGTTCGGAGAAAAAACATGAGCGAATATCAATATTATGAATGGCAGACTATAGACCGTCCGCTTACTGCCCGCGAACAATCGGCGGTCAATGAACTCTCCAGCCACATGGATACGGTCACATCCACCCAAGCAATCGTTACCTACTCGTGGGGAGATTTTAAACACGATCCACAAAAAGTTTTGCTCGACTATTTCGATGCCTTTCTCTACGACTCGAATTTCGGCTGGCGCAGACTCATCTTCCGCTTACCAAAAAGCCTTGTCGAACTTACCACGTTCCAACCCTATCTACTCGAAGATCGCATCATTCTTGAGGATCACGGGAAATACTTCACTCTGGAACTTCAAATCAACGATGATGCAGATTTCTTTGAATGGGTGGAATCGGAAAATATTCTGGGTCAATTAACTCCATTGCGCGAACAACTTCTGCAAGGTGACATGCGGGCGCTTTACCTGATCTGGCTCAAGGCTATCGCCTCAGAGAACAACTCCGAAGGCACGAAGTTCGAACCGCCTGTGCCCGCTGGGTTGAAAAAACTGAACGCCAGCTTGCAAGCGCTTGCGGAATTTTTCGAAATAGACCCACATTTGATCTCCGCCGCGGCTGATACCAGCGGACAAATCACAAGCACGCCTCAGCCTGACCTCGAATCCGCCATCCAAAAATTGAGCGCCGATGAACGCGATTCTCACCTCTTACAAATCTTGCGAGGCGAGCCCGGCGCGGTTTTATCTCTGAAAAAACATCTAACTGAACTAGCGGGCGCAAAGGCGGCTTCTCGCGCGCAGCCCACCCGCACCACAGACGAATTATTTGGGCAAGCCAAAAGAATTCAACAGGAAGAGGAGCGAAAGGCGCGCGAGGAAGCCAAACGCAAGAAAATCCAACGGCTCGAAAAACTTGCCAGCAATGAGGACACGTTTTGGGCGCACGTTGAAAACCTGCTGACAGAGAAACGCGCAAAAACCTACGATGAAGCTACGAGCCTCTTAGCAGAATTAAAGGATATGGCAAAATACAAACAAAGGGAAGCCAATTTTGCCAAACGCTTCAAACTGATCGTTGAGAAATTTGGAAAGAGCGTTGCCCTCATGGATCGTTTTCGCCGAGTCGGATTAACGTAATCGAGACCTCCGAGTTCTTGAAGAACTCGGAGGTCTCCGTCAACCTTCCCGCATCCCATACGGAAACCCATACTCCGCCATTCTCTCCATAAATGGAATCGGATCGAACGCCTCGGGTCCCAGCACGCCTGAGCCTTTCCAGATTCCTTTTTCGAGCAACTCCATCGCGATGACAGGCGTGAACGCGGTCTGCGCGACGACTGCCTGGCAATTCCACTTGCTCATGCACTCTTGATTGTCGGCCACTTGATAGAGATAAACTTCTTTCTTCTTGCCATCTTTCGTGCCTTTCACCCACGTTCCTGCGCAGGTCTTGCCATGCATCTTATCGCCGAGGTGGGCGGGATCGGGTAAACACGCGGCGACCACGTCGCGCGGCGCGACTTCGACTCCCTTTACTTTGATCTTTTCCTTGTTATCTAAATTCAACTTGTGAAGTGTTCGTAACACTTCGGTAAATTCATCGCCGAGTCCATACTTGAAAGTTACCCGCTTAACGCCTTTGATCCAGCGCGGCACGAGCAGGACTTCCTCATGCTCCACGTTGACTACCTCCACTTTGCCGATGCCTTCGGGGAAGTCGAACATCTCCGGCTCGGAGAACGGCGCGGTGGTAAACCAGCCCTTGCCTTCTTCGTAAATGACGGGAGGGTTCAGGCACTCTTCGATCGTCGTCCAGATCGAAAATGTCGGCGCGAATTCAAGCCCCTCCACGTACAGGTCGCCGCCGTCGCGCACGCCGATCTCGTCAATTTCATCGAAGAGATGATCGGAAGCGTAACGCGCGAACACGTCCGCCATGCCGGGCTCCACGCCGCAACCGACGAGGGCGAGCAAACCTTTCTCCTCCCATTCTTTCGCTTTCTCGAATTGATAATCTCCAAGTTTGACACCGACCTTGTTGAATGGATCGGTCGGATGCGGCTCGGAGAGGGTCATTGCCATATCCATGTAGTTCACGCCCGCATTGTATGCCGCGTCGAAAATTTGTTTGTTGAACACGGGATCCACCGCGTTCATGATGAGGTCAACATTATATTTCTTCGCCAGCGCTTCGATGTTTTCCTGTTTGCTGGCGTCAATCGCTTCGACAGGAAATCGCTTGTCATCCCCTAATTTCTTTTGCACCTCTTCGGCGCGTTTGATGTTGTAATCGGCAAGCACGATCAACTCCATCCACTTGCGTGGTTTTGCGATGGCGGCGATGGCTTCCCCCACTCCCCCAACCCCTACGAGTAAAACTCGCATAAAATCCTTTCGGTTGGCTCCGCGTCCGATGGTATTCGTCGGGACGGACAAGTATTGTAAATCTGTAGTGACGACTTCAGTCGTTGCTTTGACGAATGATGAACTTTAAGAAAATAATCTCGTATCTGCGTAGAGCGCGTCCTCTGACGCGCCCGTTGGCGTTAGAGAACGCCAACTACGCGGTTACGGCATTTATTTGTTAATTTCCATAAGTCGTCACTACGCTTTCCCAAGTTGGTCTAGCATTCCGCGAGCGCAAAGTGAACTTTGCGGTACTGGCACCCGAAGCCGAATCAGGCTTCCCCTGCGAATGAAGCGAGGACAGATCAAGATCGGAGGCTGGAGGTTGAAAGTCTCCAGTCTCCAATCTTGATTCTAAATTTAGTTACTTCCTTTTACCTCCACCCAAATATCATCGTAGAGCGGCGTGGCGTCGCCGACATCTTCGATGCCGTGTCCGTTCGCGATGACTTCAGCGGGCGGATTGGTAATCGGAGAATCGGCATAGGAGCTATAGACCTCCGGCTGATTTGTTTTGGCGTATTCCAACGCGGCTTTGTTCGGGTTGGTATATTGGAAATCGCGCATGGTCAGCCAGAAGACATCGCCCTGCATCATGTAGTTCAGCCAGGCATAAGCCGCATCGGCGTGAGCGGCGTCTTTTAGCATCACGAAGTTATCCTGCCAAAGGATGGGACCCTCGGTTGGATAGATGTATTGGATGGCGGGATTCTCCTGGTTGGCGATATAGGCTTCGCCGGTCCAGACCATGCCGAGGTCCGCGTCGCCGGCGATCAACGCGGTCTTGGGGCTGTCGCTGTCGAATACTTTGATATTGGAGACAAGTTCAGCCAGCTTTGCCTTTGCCTCATCGAGTTGGGCGGGGTCGGTGGTGTTGACATCGTACCCAAGCGTGAGAAGCGTGATGCCGATGACCGCGCGCGAATCGTCAATGAAGACCATCTTGCCGGCGTATTCCGGTTTCCACAGGTCTGCCCACGACTGAGGCACGTTTTCGACCGCGTCCGTGTTTACCACGATCGCGTCGGTGCCGGCAAGGTAAGGAACGCTGTATTTATTGCCGGGATCGAAACTCTTGTCCAACCAGCCCGTATCGATGTTCTTCAGGTTAGGCAGTTGGGCATGATCGTACTCTTGTAACAAGCCCTGGCGGATCATCAACGGGACGATGTAATCGGTCGGCTGGACGAGATCATACGCCGTGCCGCCCGCAGAGACCTTGGCGTACATTTCTTCGTTGCTGGAGTATTCGTCGCGGTTCAACTTGATACCATAGACGAGTTCGAAGCAATCGAGCATGTCTTGCGGGAAGTATTCCGTCCACACGAAGACGTTCAATTCCGTCGAGGTCACGTCCACGCGCGGGCTTGGCTCCGGGCATGTAAAGCCGCTGGAGGTAACCTTTGCGCCGTCCGTTGTTTGCGGCTCTGAAGGCTGTTCGCCTCCGCCGCCGCAGGCTGTGAGGATCAGGCTGATCGCCATGACCAACCCCAGCCACTTCGTCACTTTCTTTTGGTTCATCTCTTTCTCCTTTAAAAAGATTTTGTTACGCTGGCAACGCGGGGGAATCCGCGATATACCTGAATCTATTTTGCGGACTTAAGTCCGCATTCCGGTGCGGCTTCTTCCTAATGTTGTTTTGCCTCGCGGGTTTGAAGCCATTGCAAGATCAACACCACCGAGAAGACGGTGAGAATCCAAACAGTGGACAGCGCATTGACTTGCGGCGTGATGATGCGGCGCAACAGACCGTAGACGTAGATCGGCAGGGTCGTTGAGCCGGGTCCGTTCGTGAAGAAAGTGATGACGAAATCGTCGAGCGACAGGGTGAACGCCAGCAGCGCGCCCGAAAGAACGCCGGGCAGGATCATGGGAAGCGTGACGCGGCGGAAGGTTGTCCATTCGTTCGCGCCGAGATCCATGGCGGCTTCTTCGTAGGATTTATCGAAGCCTTGCAGGCGGGCTTGCACGACGAGCGTCACAAACGGCACGCTGAAGGCGATGTGGCTGACGATGACCGTACCCAAGCCCATGCTGAGTCTTGAATCGCCGGTCAAACCGAGCGAGCCGTTGATAACGCCGAACAATTGACTAAAAAGCGTCAGGATGCCGATGCCCATCACGATCTCTGGAATGACGATGGGGATGTATAACGAAAGTTGCGAGAAGGGCTTCAACTTGAACTCATAGCGCTGAAGCGCCAACGCCGCCATGGTGCCAATCACCGAGGACACCAGAGTGGAAACAATGGCGATGGTCAGGGTGTTTCCCGCCGCTTCCGCGACATCCTTGTCTTTTGCGAGTTCGCAGAACCAGTGGAACGGTCCGCAGGGACTGGCTTTCACCAAACTACCATCCATGACAACTTTATCGCTAAAGGTCGGCACAAAACCTTCAAAGGTGACATTCGCCCGCGAAGCGTTGAACGAAAACAGGATCAGCACAATGATCGGCGCATACAGAAACACATACACCAACATTGCCGAAGAGAAGATAAAGGGGTGACGACGATGAGGGTTCATCCCGCACACTCCCTTCCAAGGAATAGTGAGGTGTGCGGGATCATGCGACAACGATCTCCTCTCCGAATCCGAATTTCCGCGTGTAGAAATAGGTCACGATCAGGGTCATGATCATCAGGATCAACGAAGCGGCGCTGCCGAAGGTCGGGTCGCGCGCATCGAGGAATTGACGCTGGATCAGGTTGCCCACCAGGATCACCTGCCGTCCGCCGAGAATATCGGAGACGATGAACGTTCCCATCACCGGGATGAAGACAAGGATCGTGCCTGCCACCACGCCCGGCATCGAAAGCGGAAGCGTGACGCGCGCAAATGTTTTGAGGCCGTTCGCGCCGAGGTCCGCCGCGGCTTCGTACAGGGAATTGTCGATCTTTTCGAGAGACGTGTAGATCGGCAGGATCATGAACGGCAGGAATTCGTACACCATGCCCACCAGCACCGCCCCCGGCGTGTACAACATTTCCAGCGGCGTAAAGGGGATGTTGAACAAGCCCGCAAGCCAGCCCAGCCCCAAATTGATGACGCCCTGCGTGCGCAACAGCATCATCCACGCATAGACGCGAATGACGAAGTTCGTCCACAACGGGATCAAGACCATGAATAAAAAGGTGTTCCGCCGCAATGGGTGCGCGCGCGCGATAAAATACGCCAACGGATACGCCAACAGGATCACCAACACTGTTGTGTTGAAAGCCAGCGTCAGCGAACGCCAAAGAATTTGCAGATACAACGGGTCGAAACATGAGGCTTGTCCGTTGTCGCAATCTGTGCTGTAGCCGAACAGGCGAATGTAATTATCCAGCGAGAACGAATAGATCACATCGCCATCGGGACTGCGCTGACCGAAAGAGACCACCAATGTGAGCAATAGCGGAATGATCAACAAGCCGATCATCCACAACATGGTCGGGGTTGCCAGCAGCGTGCCTTGCGCCGATTTGTTTTCACGTAATCGTTTCAACATGGCGCTACTCCTTTTTCAACACGAGAACATTTTCGGGCATCATCACCAACGTCACATCCTGCCCTACGGTATAGAACGAACCCGGGTCGAGGCGCGAAATACGATTCTGCTCGAACACTTTCACACGCTTGCCCATCAAATCCACGTACACGTGCGTATCTGTTCCGATGTAAACCGTATTCGTCACTTTGCCGCTGAACGTATTTTGATTCATCGGCTTTTCAGAGATCAGCACCTTCTCCGGACGGATCGAAACCGTGATCTCCTCCCCATTGACCAAGCCCTGCGAGACGGGGATGCCGGTCACCTCGGCATTCAAGTCTGGGATGAAAACCACCGCTTCTTCCTTCGACAGCGACTTGATTCGCCCCTCGAAGAAATTCGAATCCCCGATAAAGTCTGCCACGAATTTGTTCGCCGGGCGTTCATAAATTTCCACAGGCGCGCCCAACTGCTGGACCTTGCCCTTGCTCATCACCGCGATGCGGTCGGACATGGTCATGGCTTCTTCCTGGTCGTGCGTCACATAGACGAACGTGATACCCAATTGCTGTTGCAGCGCTTTGAGTTCGAGTTGCATATCTTTGCGTAGTTTCAAATCCAACGCGCCGAGCGGTTCATCAAGTAACAACACGTCCGGCACTTTGACCAGCGCGCGCGCGACTGCGATGCGCTGTTGCTGACCACCGGAGAGTTGCTTGGGCTTGCGGCGTTCCATGCCGGTCAGTTGAACCATTTCGAGGACGTGCTTCACGCGTTTCTCGATCTCGTCCTTTTGCGCGCCTTCCATCTCCAGCCCAAAGGCAATGTTCTGGAAAACGGTTAGATGCTGAAAGAGGGCATAACTTTGAAATACGGTGTTGACTTTTCTCTGGAAAGGCGGCGTGCGCCCCATTGCCTTTCCTTCGATATACACTTCCCCTTCGGTGGGCCACTCGAAGCCCGCGATCATTCTCAACGATGTGGTCTTGCCGCACCCCGACGATCCCAGCATCGAGAAAAATTCGCCGTTCTTGATCTGCATGGAAACATGATCAACGGCATTTAGTTCGTTTCCCTCTGGCGTGATAAATTTCTTTACGACATCTTGCAACTCAACTGCAAATTCGTTTGCCATTTCACTCTCCTCAGAGCAGGATTTGCTTATTTTACTTCTTTTTATATTACCGCGAAACACTAGCGGAATAAATCAGAAGCCGCGAACTCCAAAAACCCAAACCACGGAGACACTGAGTCACGGAGTTTTTATAAATCTCTGAGCCTTTGTGGTTTTCTCTCGTTGTGTTTAGCTAGAGGACTCGGCGATAGATTCCGTCTTTCAGAACAGGGACATTGAAGTTAAGCAGCAGACCAACACGAATCCCTGTGAGTCTCATATAGGCCAGCAATTGCGCTTCGTGGACGGGAATAACCCGTTCTACCGCTTTCAATTCGACGATGACGCGCTTGTGGTAGATAAGGTCAATCTCATAACCTGCATCTAGTTCAATGCCCTTGTACTTCACGGGTAATTTCACGCGATGCTCAAACTCTAATTTTTGTAACGTGCTTTCGTGTTCCAGACACACTTGATAAGACGATTCAAGCAGTCCAGGTCCAAGAATTCGATGAACCTCAATCGCTGCGCCAATGATTTTATCGGTCAAGTCTTTTTCCAACAACGGAACAGCATTTTTGTTTTTCAGAACTGGAAAGTTTCGCTGCATACTCAATCCTTCCTAAACCAAGAGTCCTTTAAATTCTCCGTGTCTTCGTGTCTCCGTGGTTCGCCCGTAGCTCATTCTCATAAAGTTTTCGCCACAACACCGACCGCGTCGTTCAAGCGATTCAAACCTTCGTCAATTTCTTCCTGCGTGATGATCAACGGCGGCTCGATGCGGACGGTCTGCGCACTCGTCAACGTGCCAGCGACCAAGACGCCGCGCTTGAACAACTCTGCCGCGACCTTGTAGCCCAGTTCGGGCGTGTTGAAATGTTGACCGATCAACAAGCCTTTGCCTGTCACTTTCTGATAGACCTGCGGGAACTCCTCCGCGAGTTCGGTCACTTTTTCGATGAGGTAACTGCCTTTCGTTGCCGCGCCCTCCCAAAGTCGGTCTCGAAGCGTGACGTTGATGGCGGCAATCGCCGCGGCGCAGGCTAACGCGCCTCCGCCTGTGGTCGTCGTGTGCATGAACGGATTCGGGTACATCATCGGCTTGAAGATTTCTTCGGTGGTCGTCACCGCGCTGACGGGCATCACGCCGCCGCCGAGGGATTTGGCAGTAGCAATGATGTCGGGTTCGATGTCCCAATGATTCACGCCCCACAACTTCCCTGTGCGTCCCATGCCTGTTTGCACTTCATCCGCGATCAAGAGCGCGCCATATTTTTTCGTCGCGGCGCGGACGCGGGACCAGAAATCATCGGGCGGGACGATGGCTCCCGCTTCGCCCTGAATCGGTTCGAACAACACGCCCGCCACGCCGATGCCGACCTTGTCGCAAATATCGAGTTGCTTTTCGAGCGCGTCCGCATCGCCGAATGGGACGTGATAGACCTGCCCGCCGTACAACGTGCCCATCGGCTGACGATAATCCGCTTTGCCCATCATCGAGAGCGAACCCATCGTCTTGCCGTGAAAACCTTTGAGCGCAACGATGAACGCCGACTTGCCCGTGTAGAGTTTGGCAATTTTTATCGAAGCCTCAATCGCCTCGGTACCACTCGCCGCGAACCACGAATATTTCAGATCGCCTGGCGTGATCTCAGCCATGAGTCTCGCCAGCACGCCGCGCAATGGATCAATCAATTCCTGCGAGGGCATGGGACTGCGCTGTAATTGCGCCGTCACCGCCGCGACCACTTCGGGGTGCTTCCAGCCGAGATCGAACATGCCGAAGCCGCCGAGCCAGTCAATGTATTTTCTGCCGAACACATCGGTGATGGTCGAGCCTTTACCCGACCACTCCACCGACGCCCAATCGCCCGCCTCGGTCACGGACTTGCGATATTCCAGCCAGCCGCGATTGAAATGCTCGGCAAAATTATTTTTCGATTCTTCGATGATCCACTTGGCTTGAGTCTCTTCGGGGAAATGCTCCTGTTTGATGACCTCGAGCCATTTGCTTGAATAAGATAGCGCGTTTTCGTAATTCATAAATTCCTTTTGATTCCTATCTCGGTGGTCGAGTAGTCCCGCGATGCTCGTCGCGGGACGTACCGAGACCACCACGCCGTAAAGTATTCTTGTTGCAAAATTTGTTATGCGTAGCTGTGGTTTCGATACGCCCTTCGCTGTCGCTTCGGGCTACTCAACCACCGAATTGTTTTTGAAAAAAGAGACTGGAGACTAGAGACTGGGCGGAAGAGAATTGGAGGATTAGAGAATTCATGCGCGAGTCGGTTTCAACCGACTTCCACGAACTGAGGCAGGAGGCTACGCGACCCGCCGAATCGCAATTTGCAAAAACACATCGCTCTCTCATTCAACACAATCTCAAGTCTCCAATCTCCAATCTCTCTCCTCACTTCACCACCAGCACAGGCACCGTCGAATAATGGACAACATGCTCCGCCACGCCGCCCAACAGCATATTCGTAAAGCCGCCTTCGCCGCGCGAACCCATCACGATCAAATCTGGTTTAGATTCTTCCGCGGCTCGCAGGATCGCTTCAGCGGCTGGTCCCTCGACCACCAGCGCGGAAACTTGCACGCCCTCGGCTTTGAGTTTTTCTGCCACTTCTTCTACAATTTCTTTCGCGTCGTCTGCCATGGCTTGTTTGTATTCTTCCATCATCGCGGCGGCGCGTTTGCGAAACAGCGTGGACGATTGAAAGGCGTACATCACTTCCACGCTGGCGTTCATCTGTTTCGCAAGGTCAGTCGCGTACCTGACCGTTTTCGCGGCATGTTCAGAACCGTCCGTCGGCAAAAGTATTTTTTTGATCATGGCGATACTCCTTATTCTTCCTCGATGGGGACTTCCACATCAGGCTGGTCTTTCTTGATGAACTTTTTCAGGATGGGATACAAAATGGGACCCGTGGCAATCGCGGCAATCGAGAGATAGAGCGCGCCGATTCCCTCTTCCTGAACTGTGCTGACCACGGCAAGCGCCAGCACGCCCATCGGCAGGATCGTGATGATGAAAATTCCGATCCAGCCGCCAGGGATTTTATACGGTCGCTTCATCTTCGGATATTTAATGCGGAAGGCGATCAACGCCGCGAACTCCAGCATCAACGCCGCCGAATAGACGATGACATCCACCACCACGAGGCTGGCAAACGCGCTCAGGGTGAAGAACGAATAGATCGTGGCGCAGACGACGATCGCCACCCAGGGCGTATCGTATTTTGGATGCACCTTCGTAATGGCTTTCGGCAGATATCCGTCTTCCGCCATCACGAACGGCAGGCGGGAAATTGAAAGCAATAACGCGCTGAACAAACCGATCGCGCTCACCAGCCCGCCGATCGCCAGCCACGCCCCCAGCCATTTGCCGCCGATCTGCGCCGCCACTTCGGGGAAGTAACCCGCCGTCCAGCCGCTCCAATCGGAGGAGACCGCCAAGCCTGCAAATACAGGCAGGAGGTAGGCAAGCGTCACGAGCGGAATGGTCAACGCCAACGCGCGCGGGTAACTCTTCCGAGGGTTATCAATCTCTTCACTGACCGTGGACACGCCATCCCAGCCGAGGTAGTTCCACATCACCACGAACAAGCCCACGCCGAACGCGCCGAGAAACGTTTCATCGGGCGGGATGAACGGCTCCCAAACGGGAATCGGATTCTGAAACCAGCGAACGATGCCGATGATGGACATGACCGCGAACGGCGCGAGGATGAACAAGCCGAAAAAGTTGGATGAGTCGCCGATGCTTTTTGAGCCGCGAATGTTCAAGCCTGCGAACAGCCAGATGACAACAAGAGTCACCAGCCAATGGGCTAATTCATTTTCGAGTGAGTGAATGCCGAATTGCTGGACCAGCAGCGCCGAAAGATAATCGGCGAACAACACGGGGTAGATCGCCATATCCACGAACGAAGTGACCCAACTCCACCAGCCCTCTTGAAATCCCCAAAACGGACCGAGCGCTTTCTTCACCCACGCATAATATCCGCCCTGCACGGGCATGGCAGTTGAAAGTTCCGCTACCATCAACGCGGTGGGCAAACTCCAGATGATCGGCGTGAGCAGGATGAGGAACAACGCCATGCCAGGTCCCGAATAGCCGACCAAATCTTCGAGACCATACGCGCCGCCGCTCACGGTAAAGAACATGATCATCACCAGCGGCAGGAGCGTCAGCCGCCGCGCAATAACACGAACAGGGATATTTCCACTTGAAGTTGTCTCTGTAGCCATGTTGTCTCCTAGCGGCTGGACTTAACCGCCGCCCAATATTCTTCGTACAGCTGAGCGGCTGTGGGATTCAGATTTTTGACCAGCTTTGCGTCTAATAACGCGTCTTGAGGCGGGTTGGACGCAAGGCTGGAAGAATAGGCTTCGTACGTTGTCGGGTCGTTTTCCTTCAAGTACTCGAGCGCGGCAGTATTCGGCGTGGAATAAGGATACGCCTGGACGATCAACGCGGCTTGTTGAGGCTCGAGCGCGTAATTCATAAAAGCAATCGCCGCATCGGGGTGCGGAGCGTCCGCGGGAATTGCCATGTTATCGAACCAGATGCCCGCGCCTTCGCTCGGCAATACATAAACGAAATCTGGGTTTTGTCTTTGCGCCAGCGCGGCATTGCCGTTATAGACAACGCCCACCCACGCCTGACCTGAAAGCAAATAATCTTCGGGAGATTCTGCATCGAAGGCAACAATGCCAGGCGCGAGTTCGATCAACTTATCGCGCGCTTCGGCAAGGCGGGCGGGATTCGTTTCGTTTTTGCTATAGCCCAGCGTGAGTAACGCAACACCCATCATCTCGCGGGCATCGTCCAACACCACAATATGACCAGCGAGTTCGGGTCGCCATAAATCCTGCCAACTGGTGATTGGCTTGGCGACCTTTGTCGGGTCATACATAATTCCCGTCGTGCCCCATAAATACGGCAGGCTGAATTTTTCTTTTTTGGTGCCAGGGCGGTTACCGACGCCGCGCGGATCAAAATAGGGATTCAAAAAGGCGGAATCCAGTTTGTCATAATTTGGAATCTTGCCCAAATCCAACGGCAGAAGCGCGTTCGAGTTGATCAACTGTTCGACTGCGTAATCGCTGGGGAGAATCAAATCATACCTGCCAGGTTTATTGCTCAAGCCTGCCAGCATTTCCTCATTGGTCGCATAGGTTTCGTAATTGATCTTTACTCCCGTTTCTTTTTCAAATCCTGCGATCAATTCTTCGGGAATGTACTCCGAGAAACCATACACATTCAACTCGGTGGACGTGACGGCAGGCGCGCTGGGCGCGCACGCGCCAATCAAAAGGACGAGCATTATCAAACACGATATGGAACGAATTTTGTACATATTTCTCCTCTCATCTTGATTAGGGATTCGAAAAAAATTTCTTACAACCAAATTCGGTGGTCGAGTAGTTCCGAGCGATAGCGAGGAACGTACCGAGACCACCACGCCGTAAAGTATGTTTGTTACAAAATTTGTTATGCGTACCTGTGGTTTCGATACGCCCTTCGCTGTCGCTTCGGGCTACTCAACCACCGAATTGCTTTTGATTCCTATCTCGATGGTCGAGCGCGAGCAGTTGAGACCACAGGTTTCAAGTCTATATCAAACCACTTTGTAAATGGTTCAATCATTAATGCGTATCAAAATACGCAAGGGCTTCCCTTAATCCAACGAGGGTCTTCGAGTCCTCAAACTCTTGATTAGCCAGTTTTTCTCGAATCACATCAAGCGAAAAAACTACTTCTCGAATTCTTTCGTCCGCCTCCAAGCTTCTCTTTGTCTTTTCAAGTTCCGTTGCCAAAAACAAAAACATTCTCTCATTTGAGTTCCCAACCGAAGCAAAATATGAGGCAATTGGAATCAGTTTTTTGGCTTGATAACCTATTTCTTCCTCCAGTTCTCGAGCGGCGCATTCCATCGGATTTTCGTCAAGCTCAAGCCTTCCAGCGGGCAACTCGATTAATTCACGCTCAATAGAAATTCGGAATTGTCGAATCAAAATGACATTTCCGTCAATCACAGGGACAATCGCGACACCTCCAGAATGCCTTATATATTCTCTAACAGCAGTGTCTCCGTTATCTAGAGATACTTGTCCGCCCCAAAGAGAGAAGATTTTTCCCTTATATATTTCTTCCTGCTTTATCCACTTCTCCATTATTATCTCCTGATTACTTCACCAAGGCTTGAACAGCAAGAGAAGCCCATGACGCTATTGCGACAACCCAAATAATAACAATATATGTATTTTGACCAACCTTTGTGACTTTTGGCTGGAGAAGGTCTTTGGGCAACAGACTACGTCCCTTCACATACGCACTATCTTCAAAAAACAAAAGGGCTTCTTCCACTTGAATAAACAACCTAATTCGATCATGATAACTCTGGTAATTTTTCCGCAAATATATCGTTCCGCTCCACGAGAGCGCCAATAATATTAGAGCGGCAAATATCTTTCCTTTATCGGTATAAACTGAAGCGCCAGCAATCACAAGAAATGATGAAACAAGCCAGGTTGTAAATCTCCAACTATCTTCGCGCCAATGTACTGCTTCATTCCAAAACTGAGGAAGCACCTGACGCAAAATTTCAACTTTATCAACATCATTTAGTTTGATAGTCATGATTCGATCCTTTAGCAACAGAAGTTGCTTTACGGTGTGGTGGTCTCGATACGTCCCACGAACAGCACGCGAGACTACTCAACCACCGCATTTACCAATTACTAATTACTCGATCTCCAGTCTCCAATTCTCTACTCCTCTAATTCTCTCTTCACTAAAATTTCCTACTCCACTCTTTGGGCCATCTCTCGATCACAACCTTCTTCTGCGTGAAAAATTCAACCGCGTCCATGCCCTGACCGTGCATATCGCCGAAGAACGAATCTTTCCAGCCGCTGAACGGGAAGAACGCCATCGGCGCGGCGACGCCAATGTTGATTCCGATGTTGCCCGCCTGGGCTTCGTATCTAAATTTTCGCGCGGCAGAACCCGATGATGTAAACAGGCTCGCCTGATTTCCATATTGTCCGCTGTTCACCAACTCAATCGCCTCATCCACCGTATTGACGTGCATCAGACTCAACACGGGTCCGAAAATTTCGGTCTTTGCGATTTCACTGCCACGCGGGACATCTGCCAAAATTGTTGGACGCACGAACGAGCCGCCTTCATAACCTCTGATGGAAGTACCGCGTCCATCTACGGGGACAGTTGCTCCCTCCTTGACGCCGAGTCCAATCAGCGACTCGACTCGGCTCTTCGACGCGGCGTTGATGACGGGTCCCATCTGCACGCCCGAGTCCATGCCGTAGCCGACGACGCGCGACGAGGCGGCGTCGCAGATCGCTTCACTAAAGGTTGATCGGGCTGAACCAACTGTCACTGCGAAAGAAACGGCGAGACAGCGTTGTCCCGCGCATCCGAAGGCGGAGTCCGCGACAATCTTGGTCGCCATTTCCATATCCGCATCGGGAAGAATGATGACGGGATTTTTCGCTCCGCCCTGCGCTTGGACTCGCTTGCCATGCGATGCGGCGGTGGCGTAAATATATTTTGCGATGTTGGTCGAGCCAACAAAAGTTATTGCGCGAATGGCGGGATGTTCGAGAATTCCATCCACAACTTCTTTCGCGCCGTTGACCAGATTGATCACGCCTTTCGGAAAGCCGACCTGCTCGATGAGTTTCATAATGAACTGCATCGTCATCGGAACTTTTTCAGACGGCTTGATGATGTAGGTATTGCCCGCCGCAACCGCATACGGCAGGTACCAAAACGGGATCATGCCAGGGAAGTTGAACGGCGCGATGGTGGCGCACACGCCAACGGGCTGGCGAATCATCAACTCGTCTATGCCCGAGGCGATGTCTTCCACAAATTCGCCTTTGCCCATCAGCGGCATCCCGCACGCCACCTCGATATTTTCAAAGGCGCGGATCATCTCGGCTTTTGCCTCTTCAAACGTCTTGCCGCATTCCTCCGTGATGAGTTTGGCGATCTCATCGTGATTCTCGCGCATGAGATTCCGCAGTTTGAATAAATATTGCACGCGGTCATTGACTGACGTTCTGCGCCATGCAGGGAGCGCGTCACTCGCGGCTTTCGCGGCGGCATCCACATCCGCTTTTGTGCCGAGAGGAGTTTTTGTGATGACTCCTCCCGTGGCGGGGTTGATCACGTCGAAGTATTCTTTGACGTTGGGTTTGGTCCATTGGTTGTTGATGTAGTTTAGGATTTCCATGATTCACCTTGAGATTGGAGACTGGAGATTAGAGACTTGGTAAGTGGTAAGTAGTAATTGGTAATTGAGTGAGGTTAAAAGTTAAAGGTCAACTTTCCGTAAAGTGAGTACATTTCGTTATCGATTCGGCGGGATAAATCCCTGCCTCAGTTCGTGGAAGTCCGCTGAAGCGGACTCGCTCGTCAGCCCGAAGGGCTTCCATGCACTGAGCAGGTGGCTTTAGCCCCGCTCGCCCATTCGCCGTTGACTTCCATATTTCACCTAGGTAGAGGATTAAAGGAGTAGACAATTTGAAATCAAGAATGACGTTCCATAAGCCCACGAATACGCTCGATTACTTTACTAAGTACTGCAACATATCTTTCTACTTCATCGCCGCTGCTCCACGGTTCAATCCTGTCAAGCCACTCAACAAGTGAGCCAGCAGTTGTTGAAAGCTGCTTAGCTTTTGCCACGGCATTCTCTTCAAGACTCTTTGCTTTTCGGATCCACTCGCTTTTATCTAAAAAAGCCTTGTTCTGACCGATATTTCTATGCTTGATTGCTTGTCCCATTATTTCAGTCAGTTCTTTCAAAATTTTGTGTCTACGCCTATCCCACAAATAAGCCGCTAAACTAATAAGACTAGCAGCAACAATACCTCCTATAATATTTGCCCACAGATCAGTCCCAAGTAAAAACTCTTTCATGCAAATCATCCTTTCGATGTTCCATGAACACTAAAGAGCACGGTGTTCAAAGTTGCCAGTTTATCTAGCCTGCCCATCCGCCACTTCCAACGCCTTCTCCACAATCGCAAGACCTTCATCGAGTTGCTCCTGTGTGATGCATAGCGGCGGGACGACGAAGACCATACTTCCCATGTTGTTCGCCATGATGAAGGTGAACAGACCGTTTTGGCGCAGGACTTTTCCAACTTCCGCCATGACAGCGGGCGAGAAACTTTCTTTCGTCTCACGATTGACGACCAACTCAATCGTGGAGAATAAGCCGATATAACGCACATCGCCCACGGAGACGTGTCGCGCTTTTATATCTTGCAACGCTTCGCCGAGATATTTTCCGAGCAAAGCGGCGTTTTCAATGAGTTTGTCTTCTTCGTACACTTCAATCGTTGCCAACGCCGTAGCGCATGAAAGCGCATGCGCGCTGTACGTCAGACCCGCATACAAATATTTGTCATCGAAGAACTTGGCGATCTTCTCAGAGACGATCACCGCGCCGAGCGGAGCGTATCCGCTGGTGATGCCTTTGGCGGTGGTGATGATGTCGGGGGTCACATTCCAATTGTCCACGGCGAACCATTTGCCCGTGCGCCCCCATCCGCTCATCACTTCGTCCGAGATCAACAGGATGCCGTACTTATCGCAAATCTCGCGCACGCGGGGCCAGTAATCATCGGGCGGGATAATGAGTCCGTTCGAGCCGACCACCCCCTCCATGATGATGGCGGCGATCTTGTCGGGACCTTCGTACTTGATCACCTCTTCGAGATGCGAAATGCACTCGCGCTTGCACGACTCTGGCTTCTGCCCAAACGGACAGCGATAACAAAACGGGTCAAGGAAGTGGACTCCGCCTGGCATGACAGGCTCAACGGCAAGACGGCGGTAGTCGCCAGTCAATGCCATGGAGCCGTGCGTTGCGCCGTGATAGGAACGATACCGCGCCAAAATTTTATTTCGCCCCGTATAGAAACGCGCGATCTTGATGGCGTTCTCGTTCGCCTCCGCGCCGCCGAGCGTGAAGAAGGTCTTCTTCAAATCGCCTGGTGTCACTTCCGCTATTTTTTTGCCGAGCAGACCACGCGCTTCGGTGGCATTGCCTGGATGCGTGAACGTCAACTTCGCGGCTTGATCCTGAATCGCCTTGACGACCTTCGGATGCTGATGCCCGATATTGGTGTTCATCAACTGCGACGAAAAATCGAGATAGCGTTTATCGTCCGCATCCCAAAAATACACGCCTTCCGCGCGTGTCACGGGAATCGGATTCACCTGTCCTTGCACAGACCAGGAGAAGAAGGTGTATTCCTTGTTGAGGTCAATGATTTGTTGGGAGGTTAGTTTGGTCATGTTTTTATACCTCGGTGGTCGAGTAGTGACGCGTGATCGTCGCGCCACGTACCGAGACCACCACGCCGTAAAATATTTTTGTTACAAGAGTTGGTATGCGTACTGGTGGTTTCGATACGTCCCGCGAAGAGCATCGCGGGACTACTCAACCACCGTGTCTACTTGTTTCCGTGTTTACCTGTCTACTTTTTCACTTCCTTCACAACCTCTGCATACACATTCAACGTCTCGTCAATGTCCGCGTCGGAATGTTCATAGCACAGGAACCACGGCTCACGCGCATCGTGGTCGGGCATGATGCCTTTGGCAATTGCTTTTTCCGTTAATTCGAGATAAAGATTATGGTCGCTCTTCGCCCACTCGCGCTGATTCGTTACCTTATCCACGTTCAACGAAAACGAGAACATCGCGGGATAGCCAGTCATCACAACGGGAATATCGTTCTCTTCAAAGATATCTTTCAAACCATCCATTAATTTCTGTCCACGCTGGGCGATGGATTTCAAGATGGGTTTCGATTTCAACAGACTCAACGTAGCATACGCGCCAGCGACACCAGGCTTATTGTTCGTGTACGTCCCACCGATAGCAACTCCATGCCCAATGATGGACATGATCTCTTTTTTGCCGCCAAACGCCGCGGCGGGATAGCCATTTCCCAACGCTTTCGCATACGTCGCCAAGTCAGGCTTGATCCCATAATATTCCTGCGCCCCGCCGTTGGCGATTCTGAATCCTGTCTTCACCTCATCCAAAATAAACACACAACCATATTCTTCGGTCTTCTTGCGGATCAACTGCAAAAATCCATCCTGCGGATTGATCGCCGCGCAATTCCCCTGACACGGCTCGGTGATCACTGCCGCGATTTGCTCGCCGTACGATTTCATCACGCGCTCGAAGCCTTCAAAGTCATTGAACGGAAGCGTGATGATGAACTCGCGCATGGATTTGGGAATGCCCGATGAACCAGGCACAGGAATCGGGCTGCGTGCATTTCCGTACGCCTCGACAGGCGCATACGTGGACCAAAGCGCATGGTCGTGCATACCGTGATAGTTACCTTCGAATTTCAGGATGATGTCGCGTCCCGTATACGCGCGCGCTACGCGAATCGCGTGCATCGTTGCTTCTGTGCCTGAACACGCAAGGCGAACCATTTCCACGGCGGGAGCCATCTCGGTGATCATCTCGGCAACCGCAACTTCGAGTTCACTCGTCATGGCGAACAGCAGTCCCTTTTGGATTTCTTCGATCACCTTTTGATCAACTTCATCAAATGAATGTCCCAAAATGACGGGACCGAACGCCATGCGATAATCAATATATTTCTTGCCATCCACGTCCCATAAATACGCGCCTTTTGCCTTCTCAACATACGGAGTGATCCCCTCCCCCCAAAATCGAAAATTGGAATTGACCCCCAGTGGAATCACTTCCATCGCGCGTTTTTGTAATGCCTGCGTCTTTGCACCGAACATAAATTTTCTCCTATTTCATATCGTTGCGAGGAGGGCGCTAGCCCGACGAAGCAATCTCCCCATTGTGTTGGAGATTGCTTCGGGCGAAGAGCATCGCCCTCGCAACGACATGAGGTTATGTTGCCTGCTTCTCATCCAACTCTTGCGAAATTCTTTCAGGCACGCGCCATTGATACACATCCTTCAACACGAGCGGCACAATGGATGTCGTCGTCTTGCGCACGCCGCGAACTTTGCGAACCACTTCAGTCACGAAATGATAAATTTCAGCCGTGTCCTTCGCCACCACTTGAATACTGATGTCGTTCTGCCCGATCGCGCACGCCACGTACGTCACATTCTCGAACTCCGCCAACTTCTTCGCTACTTCCAAAATCAAATCCGACTCCACCTCAAGCCACACGTCCGCTTTGATCGTCAAGCCGAACGCGTCGGGTCGGATCACCGCGCTGATGCGGATCACGTCCGCCTCGATCATCCGCTCGATGCGATAGCGGATCGCGCGCTCCGAGATGTCGCCGATGCGCCGCGCCAACTCCGAAGCAGACATGCGCCCGTCTTCGATCAACAGATTGACGATCTTCACGTCTATTTTGTCGAATTCATACATAGATATTGTTTTTCTCTTCCGAAAAGCGCTGGAATGCGCCGATTTATACCTGATGGGCAATCATGCGTCAAGGATGGGACGAAAACGCGTCACGTGTAGAGTCGGATGAGGCGACTGTGTCAACTCTCCCTGCGTGAGACTCGCGCGCTTCATCCGACGGGTGAAGTTGATTCAAGCCATCAGCCATCGCATCCGCCTCGGCATCCTCCAATCCGCGATTCTGAAAATGTACTAAATTTCACATTGACGCAAACATGCGCGGAAGATATAATCGCTTTTCGGCATAACAAGAAAACAGGAGCATACGATGACAACACCAGACATCGCGCCATCACCGGCGCTTGAACCCAAAACAAAACTCAGCGGAAAAATTTTGAAGACCACTCTCGCAGGCGCGTTGGTGGATGTTGGACAAAGCATTCCAGGCGTCCTTCACATTTCACAATTGAGCAAAGACTCGGTGAATAAAGTGGAAGATGTTGTGAAAGAAGGACAAGCCGTGGATGTGTGGGTGCGCCGCGTGAAAAAGGATCGCATCGAATTGACGATGATCCAGCCGCTCGCGTACGATTGGAAGGAACTCGAGCCAGAGATGGTCGTGAAAGGCAAAGTGATTCGCCTCGAACCCTATGGCGCGTTCGTCGAGATCGGCGCGGAACGTCCCGCGATGATCCACGTGAGCGAATTGACGCAAGGCTATGTGAAGAACCCCAGCGAAATTGTCAAAGAGGGCGATGAAGTGGAAGCGAAGATCCTGAACGTGGACCGCAAGAAGAAGCAGATCAAATTGAGCATGAAAGCGCTTGAGCCTGTAGTGGAAGAATTCAAGCCTGCGAAAGAAGAGAAAAAGGGACACGGCAAACGCCACGCAAAGAAAGAAGCGATGGAAGCCGTTGAACCCGAAGAACCGAGAGAGCCCGAATTGACGGGGATGCAGATCGCCTGGCAGGAAGCAATGAACAAGGCGAATAACGACAAAGCCTTCAAGGTCAGGCGGGCAAAGTCGGGCATCTCCGATGAGCGGGAAGAAATCCTCAACCGCACGTTGGAGAAACGCCTCCCCACTGGTGGATAAAACACGAACAGCCAAGCGAATCGCTTGGCTGTTTTTATTTTGGACACAGACTGCGAAGCGCGCAGAAGCATCTGACAAAAAATCCGCGTTTCTCTGCGCAAATCTGCGTCCAAAATTATCTCCGATATGGTTTTCTCATTATCGCTTGACAACACGGACATGTCATGCTGAGGGACGCCTCGCGTCCCGAAGCATCTCTACCAAGCCAGATCCGAGACTCTTCGGTCG
>JAJTXU010000219.1 GCA_021462845.1 Anaerolineales bacterium | reverse complement strand
TAGTTTATTCAGCAGTTCGTTGTTGTTCATCGGAGTTACCCTTTCTACTCCGATGGTAGCACATCCTTTCTGCTTTTCCCGTTAATTACGGGAGAGCCTATTTAATTTGCGATAGCCATTGCTTGATGCGGGATCTCGCGAAGCAAAATGTCACAACGGGAGAAATTTCATATACAGATTCAAAATATCCATCGTCGGATTTGGGGAGGGTGTCCGAAGGACGGGAGGGGTAAGCGGGTGGGATCACGCTCCAGCCTGTTCCGTCTTCTTCACCGCCTTCACGATCGCGGCGATATGCTCAGGTGTATTCCCGCAACATCCGCCCACGACTTTTGCTCCCAACTCAACATACTTCAATGCATATTTCGCCATATCTTCGGGACCCATATCATACACGCCCTGCTCGGTCTCGATGTCCATGTGTGGGACGCCCGCGTTCGGCTTCGCCCACAGAGGAAAATTCGGCGCGGTCGCCGCATATTCTTTGACGACGGCTTCCATGTTATCCAGCGTAGTCCCGCAATTCGCGCCGACGAGCGTCGCGCCCATCTCGGAATATTTCTTGATCACATCCTTCGGCTTGACGCCCATCATCGAGCGCGTACCGCGGTCATAACTGAATGAAACGACAATGGGGAGGTTGGTAACAGAACGCGCGCCCTCGAACGCGGCGGTCGTTTCTTCAATGGCAAACATTGTTTCGATCAACAACAAGTCCACGCCGCCATCGGCTAATGCTTTGGCTTGCTCGGCAAACGTCGCTTTCACTTCATCATACTCCAGCGGACCATACGGCTTGATCAACGCACCGACAGGTCCCATCGAGCCAGCGACCAGTCCGTTGTTGAGCGAGGCGGCTTTGCGGGCGATCTCCGCCGCGCGGATGTTCACTTCGGGAGTGCGATCCTGATATTTCGAATCTTTCATCCGCATCCGCGTCCCGCCGAAGGTACAGGTGAGGATGATGTCCGAGCCAGCCTCGGCGAAGGATGAAGCGAGTTTCAGGAGGGTATCGGGATCGTCAATGATCAAGTCCTCTGGCGGCTTGCCGGGCTTGAGTCCCATTTTTTGCAGGTTCGATCCCGTCGCGCCATCGGCAACGAGGACCTCGCCTGAGTTGAGTCGTTCAAGAAATTTGTTCATTGTTCTCCTTGATTCTTTCGTTTGACGTTGTTTTCTGATTATGCTAGAATGACTGCGAGCGGTATCGTAAAGCCTGGTGACTTTGGCTGTTCGTAGAACAGCCTAGCTATTCCTGAAACGGAACGGGACAGACTGAAATCGAAGCCCAGGGTGAGCCGCTCCCCTAAAATCCCTCGCGCGAGGGATTTTAGTTATTCACTCACCTTATGCGGATTTGCCGCGGAGTCACAGAGACGCGGAGAGAAAATTCCATTATTCTTTCTCTGTGACGCTGTGGCTAGAGCGCGTAACATCAGTTATTAACTGTTCCTCCAATATTTCTCGCTTATCAAGTCTTCCCCAATTACTTTGGAAGCGATAATATCGCAAAAACGAGAATCGCCTCGTTCGTATTTTTGAAAGAAAGCCCATGCGACGGCATCGGCGGCTTGCAACTCTTTGCGTTCATGCGAGCTCTCTTGTCTGATTAATACCACCGTGTGTTGTAAATTTTTGATTCCTACGCGGATATATTTTTCCAATTCATCTCGAAGGATCGCTTTGGTATACCGCCAATCCAGTGAAATGTGGATTGCTGGAAATTTTTCTACAAGATGATAAATTGCGCGCGTCGTTGCCCGCCGATAAATTTCTTCTTCGTCAACTGGAGATCGGACAATCGCCCGTTGATCAACAATCACAGCGACAATATTGACATCTTGCTCTGCAATCCTTTTTAGCATTCGCAACGTCGTAGATTCTTTTTCCCTCGACGCTTTCAATTCGCCGCTGCTTAACCGCCCATATTTTTTCAACGCGCGACGAACAAGCGCTTCAAGAATACGCGACCGATTGATACTTAAGGCGGCAATCACAAAAAAGTTTGTGCCTTTTTTCGCTCCTACTGTGCCAGATTCGTCAATGAAGGCGTAACGAAGGGAAGGTGAATTCATGCATCTATTGTAGTCTGGTTATTTGGATCGTTGCAGACTATTTTCTTCTTTCGTCTTTCCTTTGCGGTAAGAAATCACCTCATAAAATTCTTCGCCATCGGGTCAACCACGCGATTCGGGATCAAATGCGCGATGTGCTCGAACGGCTCGCTCATGTGCGGAAAACTCGTGGCGAGCATGAACTGATTTTGAAAATCGGGATCGGTGGGCAATTCAAACCGCTCCACGTTGCGCGTGACCGCGTCAATTTCATTCCGCTTCTCGATGTTCAGCAGCGCGATCCGCGCGCCATCGCCCGCCGCGTTGCCGACCGCGTACACATTCTCCAACTCGCAATCGGGGATCAACCCGATCAGCATCGCCTTCTCTTTATCAATGAAACTTCCAAACCCGCCCGCCAAAATCACCTTATCGGGGTTTTGCAAATTACTGCGCTTCAACAACGTGCGCGCCGCCGTGAACAACGCCGCCTTCGCCAATTGGATTTGCCGCACATCCTGTTGCGTAATCGGGATGTCGCGACCGATGGATGTTTCCTCCGTCCAGGCGATCACATACTCCCAGCCTGACTCGCCCTCTCGAACACGCCTCGACTCTAAGGTCTTCTTGAACTTGCCCCTCGAATCGACGATGCCCGCCCGGAACAATTCCGCTACCGCGTCAATGATGGCGGATCCGCATATCCCTTTGACGTGACCTTTGAACTCGGCGTGATCCGTGTTCCAGCCTTCGATGCCGATGACTTTGTACTTCGGTTCAAGCGTGACTTCATCAATGTGGACTCGTTCCATCGCTCCAGGCGCGGCTCGCATTCCATACTCAACATGCGCGCCTTCGAGCGCGGGACCCGTCGGCGTGGAGGTGCAAACTAATCTTTTTCTATTTCCTAAAACTAATTCAGCATTTGTACCGACATCTATCAATAACCAGTTTTCATCCTGCTTGTGCGGCTCCTCGGCAAGGATCATCGCGCTCGTGTCCGCGCCAACAAAGGATGCGATGGTCGGCAAGATATGAATATTCCCCGACGGGTTGATGTGCAGTCCCAACTCCCGCGCTTTGATGTCAACCGACTTGTGAATCGTCGGCACGAACGGAGCAAGCCCCAAATCCTTTGGATGCAGATTCAACAAAACATGGTGCATCGTGGAGTTGCCGACTAACACCATCTCAAGGATTTCGTTCAACTTTATTTTGGCTTCGTGCGCGGCTTTGCTCAACAACTTATTCAACGTGGAGATGATCGCCTTGTGCAATTTCTCCAAGCCGTCGGGATATTCAATTGCATACTGAATCCGCGACATCACATCTTCGCCGTACACGATCTGCGGATTCATTTCTGATTCAGCCGCGAGTAATTCGCCCGTTCGCAAGTTGCATAAATAAAGTGCAACCGTCGTCGAGCCGATGTCCACTGCCGCGCCGTAACTCTCTTCGTGATAGCCTCCCTGAACAGCGATCACTTCTTTGTCGTTCCACACTGAAACGGTGACGCTCCACTTAGCATCACGCAACGTTTTCGATAAAGTTCGCAGGCACTGATAATCAATATTCATGTCAAACCAGCGCGGGACTTTCGCATCCACGCCGCGGACCAATTGCATCGAAGTTTCGAGTCCCTTGGCGAGACGTTCCCAATCCGCGATGGGGCGTTCCAGATTAGGCGGCGCCATCGTGACAAGATATTTTCGAATGGCGGGCTTTATTTCAATGGGGCGGTTACTCGCGCTCTTGCGGACGATCTGCTTGTTGCCGCGGCTCTCTTCGGGGACGTTGATCAACACATCGCCGAGAATCTTTGATTGGCACGATAAGCGGACTTGTCCGATCTCCCAGCCTTTGCTTTTCAACAACTTGGGTCTGCGTTCAAGATAAGCGCGTTCTTCCGTTCCAACGGGGGAGAGGTGCGCTTGCTGTGAGTCAACGTTGTATTTCTCGAAGCGACCCTCTTCGATCAATACCATGCACTTGCCGCACGTGGCATTCTCCGCGCAAATGGACTCGATCTCCACGCCCAGCTCGCGCGCGGCGGTGCGGACGGACGTGCCTTCGTCCACTTGTCCGCGACTGCCAGAGGGTTGGAGGATGATGGTGTGTTTGATCATAACTTTTTGAACCGCAAAGCCCGCAAAAGATCGCGAAGTTAAATTCTTTTTCTTTGCGCTCTTAGCGTTCTTGGCGGTTAAGCAGGTTTCGCTTCCCGACGCGGAATCTCGATTTTGGCGAACTCAGCCTCAAGGTCCGAAAGAAGCGCATCTGCCACTTCTTCGGGCGCGCCGTCGCGTTGAATCCAATCCCCGCGTTTGTATTGACTCGCGTAATCCGATGTGGAGGTGAGTCCCTCTGCCATCGCGTACGCGTCTATTTTGTTTTGGATCTTGTCTGAAAGTTGCTTCTTGATCGTGCGCCCATCGCCCTCGACGGTGATGGATTGGGGGATGTGCTTCCAGTATATGATGCGATATTTAGCCATAGTAGCCTTTTCAGAATTATATATAATTTTCCACCTATTCTACGGTAGGTTATCGGCGCGGTCAATAGAACGAGCGTTACCGCGCGTGAGCGTGACCCACCTACCTCTCTTCATCGTTTGTATCAATGTGACCCGGCTTCTCCTTGCCTAACTCCAGGGATCGTTGATACGCCGCCCAGATTGCGCGTGAGATGGCGGTGCGGAAGCCTGCTTTTTCGAGATAATACAGTGCCTCCGCGGATGTCCCACCGGGGGATGTCACCTGGTTGCGTAACGTCGCAGGGTGGCGACCAGCCTGATGGTAGAAAGAGACGGAGCCTTTGATCGTCTGCAACACGAGTTGCTCTGCGATGCGGCGAGGGAATCCCATGTGCACACCCGCGTCAATGAGCGCTTCGGTGAAGAGAAACACGTACGCAGGACCCGAGCCCGAAAGCGCGGTTGCCATGTCAAGGTAACTTTCGTCTTCCACAAAAACTTCGTCGCCGAGCGCGCCAAGGATGGCGCGAGCCATTTCCTGTTGTTCTTCGGTCACTTCTTTCGATGAAGTCCACACGGTGATGCCTTCGCCGATCTGACCGGGCGTGTTGGGCATGGAGCGCACGACTGATTTGTGTTTCAAGCCCGCGCTGATCTTTTTGATATTCGCGCCCGCGATGATGGAGAGAACAAGCGCGTCCGAACGGATGCCTTTGAGTCCTTTCATCACTTCGGTAAGACGTTGCGGCTTGACAGAAAGCACGACCACATCTGCGCGTGACGCGGCGGATGAATTATCAGTGTTCGATTTGATGCCATATTTCTTCGTCAGTTCTATTCCGCGTTCTTCGCGCGGACCCGCCGCGGTGATGTTTTCGGAGTTGGCAAGTTTTTTGCGCAACAAGCCCGCGATCATGGCTTCCGCCATCACGCCGGGACCGATGAATGCAATTTTCTTTTTGAGCATGGCTTCCTCCACATCCATTATTAGTAGATCACG
The DNA here is from genome assembly GCA_021462845.1 of Anaerolineales bacterium. Lineage (GTDB taxonomy): Bacteria > Chloroflexota > Anaerolineae > Anaerolineales > Villigracilaceae > Defluviilinea. The sequence continues at coordinate 188 of JAJTXU010000219.1, read as the reverse complement.
AGAATTGTGCGTAGATTGCGCTCTCTGGCGCATATTTGACGTTAGAGAACGTCAGGTACGCGCTTTCGTGAAGTACTGATTATAAACAGAGTGGGGTTGTCTAAAAAGGGGATGAAATGAGAGAGGGAAATCGGTCAAAACGAGAACGGGACAAAAAAACTGGCGGTCAATGGATCGCCAGTTTTCGT
>JAJTXU010000218.1 GCA_021462845.1 Anaerolineales bacterium | reverse complement strand
TCACACGGCGGGGAGTTTACAATTCAACTAACGGTTGACACCGCTAATCCGCTAGATATGGTCATTGCGCTTCTCACGCGTGGAGATTATTATCCCGGTAAATTAACCGTAGGCGGAATTCTGCGAGAGCGGAACGATCTGTTGATCCATTATGTGTGCGCGGGTCCTTGAAGAAGAGGAAATTATGTTCAGCGATTACGGCAAAGAATTATTACGCAGTGGAATCATCGAAGCGAAAGCGGGGAACAAAGACGTCGCGCGTCGTTATTTAGACCGCGCCGCGTACATGAGCCACGACCATGATGTGCTTGCCGAAACATGGTTTTGGATGAGCCAGTTGATTGACGACAAAGCCGAAAAGCGCAAAGCGTTGGAAAATTGTCTCGCGCATAATTTGCAACATGCGCGGGCGCGACGCGCGCTGGCGATCCTCGATGGCAAACTCAAAGCGGATGAGATCGTTGACCCCGATCATTTACCGCTTCCGCCCGAAGGTCTGCGCGCCGCGGACGCCCAGCGATTCGTCTGCCCCAAATGCGGCGGGCGGATGGCGTTCTCGCCCGACGGTCAATCGCTGACCTGCGAGTATTGCTCGCGCAATCAAAAATTTGTCGCCCAGCCCGGAACCGCCGATGAAAAGGACTTCATCGTCGCCATGGCAACCGCGCGCGGACACGGCAAGCCGTTGAATCAACAGGTCTTCCACTGCGAAGGTTGCGGATGCGAATTCATCCTGCCGCCTAACCAGATTTCGACAACGTGCGTGTATTGCGGTTCGCCTCACGTGGTCAACTGGGAATCGGAAGAGCAACTGCTCGCGCCCGACGGCATCATCCCGCATCAATTCGATCAACAACGCGCGATCAAATACTTGGTCGAATGGGTGGAGAAAAATAAGATTCAACCTGAAAAGAAAGTGGATCTGCCGCGCGGCGTTTACCTCCCGCTATGGACGTTCGATCTCGGCGGCGAGATTCGATACACTGGGGAAGTGATTGAAAACACCGACGATATTTTTGGTCAAGGAGCCCGCGAAACGCGGATGAGGCGCGTCTCCGATTCGTATCCCGTCCTCATCAACGACCTGCCCATCCCTGCCGCGCGAAAACTTTCGGGCGTTTTCCAACAATTGATTCCCACCTTTGAGTTGAAAGCCGTCAAACCTTATGAAGCGGGTTATCTCGCTAACTGGCCCGCCGAAGTGTACGACATCCCCATGGCGGAAGCCTCGCTCGACGCCCGCGTGCAAGCGCTCGCCCGCTACAAACGCGAACTGCCCGCGATCATCGCTCCCGCGCGACTCATTTCAACATCGTCGTCTAACATGATGGTCGAATCCTTCCGCCTAACCCTGCTCCCCGTGTGGATGACCGAACTTCCCTTCGGCGGGCGCGAACATCTTGTACTCATCAACGGCTGGAGCGGCGAAGCGCGAAGCGACCTGCCCGAAAAAGAATCAAGCGGTTTGATGGAATGGCTGGGAGATTTGATCGAGGGATAGCATCCGTTTCAACAGCGCCCTCCACTTTCTACTTTCCACCATCTTTCCTCTTTCATCTTTCCTCCTTCACCCTTCATCCTTCCTCCCTTCGACAAACTCACGACGAGCCTTTACAATTCCCCCATGCCCTCCACCCTCCCCATCCTGCGCGCGCGGCGCGAGCGGCGACTCGCCAAACAACACGCCAGCGATTCTCGCAAGCGCAGTCTCTTCGTCAGCGCGGGGATGATAATTTCGTTGCTCATTGCCGCGCTCATCATCGTCGCCGCGTTTGCGTATGTAAACCTCACACGCGATCTCCCTTCGCCCCAAATTCTCCCAAATCTCTTAAATCCTCCAAACGGACTCCTCCTCCAACCCACAAAAATTTACGATCGCACGCGCCAACATATTTTATTCACCTTCGCCCCCGATGACTCGCCGCGTCGTTACATTCCCCTCAGCGACACAAATCCGCAACATCTTCCGAAATCGCTTGCCGATGCCATCGTCGCCACCTCCGACCCAAACTTTTATGATCACGCGGGGTATGACCTCGCCACAATTACCAATTACGAATTACACAACACCCTCGCGCAAAAACTCGTCTCAGACCTCCTCCTCTTCAACGAGCCGCCATCTCTCCGCCGCGCGTTGCGTGAGCGCATCCTCGCCGCGCAGATCACGTCGCAATTCGGACGCGCGCAAATCGTCGAGTGGTATCTCAACTCGGCGCACTTCGGTCGCTATGCCTTCGGCGTCGAAAGCGCGGCGCAACTTTATTTTGGAAAATCCGCCACGCAGCTCACCACCGCCGAGTCCGCCATCCTCGCGGCGGTGAGCGACTCGCCGAGCCTCAACCCATACGACGCGCCGCAGACCGCCCTCGAACGCGGACGCGAAACGATTCAGAAGATGTCGGCTCTTGGATTTTTATCCGACGAAGCGACCGCCAACGCGCTGGGAGAATCTCCCCGCTTTCAGCCTCCGCCTCTTTCCGACGTTCAGCCTGCCGCGGCTTTCGTCAACCTTCTCCTCGCCCAATTGGATTCGCAATTCCCGCGCGCGCGCATCGAACGCGGCGGCTTGACGATCATCTCAACGCTCGACTTCAACGTGCAAACACAATCGTCGTGCGTTGCCGCATTTTACGCCGCGCGACTCGCGGGTCTTCCTGACCCATCCATTCAATGCGACTCATTGCGATTCTTATCCGCATTGCCGCCTTCGATCACGATTCCCGATTCGTCCGCTAGCGCGATCGTCACCGATCCCACAACGGGACAAGTCCTCGCGGTGGTCGGCGAGACGTTCGAAGGGCGAGAAACGCCGCTCGTAGGCGCGCACAGGCCGGGGTCCGCGTTGGATGCGTTTATCTATCTCACAGGATTCACTCGAGGCTTGAGTCCCGCGTCATTAGTTTGGGACATCCCCGGCAAGACCGATGTCCCAAACTTTGACGGCGCGTATCACGGACCCATCCGCTTACGGACCGCGTTGGTGAACGATTATCCCGCGCCCGCCGCGCAAGTGTTGTCGCAGATGGGCGTCGAAAATGTGGACAACATTATGTCGTCGTTTGGGGTCGCGCGCAATGTTGATCTGTCGTTGTTGAACGCGGCGAGCGCGTATGGCGTGTTCGCGGAACAGGGCGTGCATTTTGGGCAGAGCATCAATGATGAGTTTACGTCGGTGACGATTTTGAAAGTGGAGGGCAACGATGACAGCGTGTGGCTCGATTGGACGACGCCGCAAGCGAAACCAGTTGTGACGCCCGCGCTGGCATATTTGGTGAATCATTCGCTGAGCGATGAATCGGCGCGCGAAAATAATTCAAGCGCGTTCAACGTGGGTAGACCATCTGCTGTGAAGTTGGGTCAGACCGAAGACGCGCTCGATGCGTGGACGATTGGTTATTCACCGACGCGCGTTGTGGCAGTGTGGGCAGGTTCGCGAGAATCAAGCAATTTATCGCCGCGCATTTCCAGTGTGTTGTGGAATGCGTTGATGCAGATCGCCTCGCAAAATTTGCCTGCGGAAGATTGGTCATTGCCTGCGGGCGTTTCGGTGATCAATGTGTGCGACCCGTCGGGCATGTTGCCGACAACGGATTGCCCGAACGTGGTGAATGAAGTTTTCTTGCAAGGCAACGAACCCGTGCAAGCGGATAACATGTATCGCAAGTACGCGATCAACCGCGAGACGGGTTTGCTCGCGACTGTGTTTACTCTTCCTCAATTAATTGAAGAGCGCGTGTATCTCGTCGTCCCGTCCGATGCGCGTTCGTGGGCAGAGAGCGCGGGCGTGGCGATTCCGCCTTCAACATACGATGTCATTCAAGCGCCTCCGACGAATCCCGATGTGAGCATCACCTTCCCCGAATTGTTTGCGGAGGTGGGTGGCGTGGTGCAAATCAACGGCACCGCGGCTGGCGCGGACTTCGCTTCGTATCGCGTGTTGATCGGGCAGGGACTCAATCCGCAAGAGTGGGTTCAGATCGGCGAAGGAAACGCGCCCGTGACCAATGGTCTACTCGCCGAGTGGAACACGGAGGGCTTGAGCGGGTTGTATGCTATGCAGTTGCAGGTGGTGAGAGCCGATCAACGTGTGGATAGCGTGGTGGTGCAGGTGACGGTGAGGTGAGGGAGTAATTGGTAATTGGTAATTGGTAATTAAGGAGGGGGGATTGGAGAATTAGAGAATTGGGTGTTGGCGGTGGTCGAGTAGCCCCGAATGATTACTTCGACAAGCTCAGTACAAGTTTAGAGGGGCGTATCGAGACCAGAGACTGGAGATTTTTTCTCGCTGGTTATTACGCAATACGAAGCACGCAGTACGAAATACCAAAGGAGTTTACATGATCAACGAATCTATGCTGACAGTTGGAATTCTCGGTTGTGTGTTCGTGATCTTGAATGTGGTCTTCCTTGCGATCATCTTTTTCACCCAGCGGAAAATGAATGTGGTGCAAGGATGGTCGTCGGCGATGGGGACGGTGTTGGCATCGTATTTGGAGCGCAGACGTTCAGGCGATAGCGGAAGTGTGAATTATCCTGTTGTGCAATATTCATATCAGGTCGGCGGACAAACCTATCAAGGGGCGAAGATCGCGCCGGGCATGGAAGTGGGCGGAACAGGAGCCGGGAGAGTCGTTGAAAAATATCCCGAAGGCGCGCAGGTGATGGTGTTCTACGACCCGAACAATCCGTCCGATGCGGTGCTGGAGAAGAAGGCGCATGCGCAATGGCTGATGTGGCTGTTGCTTGTTGTGTTCGATGTGATGTTGTGCGGAATGGCGATCGCTTTCGCGTTTGCGTTTTAAGTTGATGCCCGCTTACTGCTGCCGATTAAGTTTTTTTCAGCCCAGACTACGACGACCTGTACTAAACCATGCGATCTGATCCTCCTCGAGGTATTGACCTTCAAAGAGGCGGGTAACGCCTTTGTCGTACGTGATGGCATTTTCCTCGACGATTTGAATTGGATTCATACGATTTTCTGTATGTGTCCATCCCAACTCTGACAAAATTCATCTATCCTATCCGCTGTCCAGCGCGCGCCACCAAAGGATTGCATTTTTTCACTGATGCGCTTTGCGGTTTCAACGTAGGTAGGCGCGGAAAGAACCTGCCTGACTTTTTCTCGCAGTTCATCGGGATCAACGTATTTCTTTCTTCCCGAAGAATCTGTTGTAGGCGCGATGAATTCTCCAGCCCCAACTGCCTTGACGCGCCGCGCGTTGCTTTCGCGCTCTGAATAGGTGGGAATGATCACAGCGGGCACGCCCGTGTATAGCCCAGTCTGGCAGGAGCCAAACCCGCCGTGATGGATCAACAAATCGCTGCGCCGAGCCATCATCAACCCTGGCACGAATGGATGGTGACGAAAATTTGCGGGCAGATACTTGAATTCATTGGGCAGCGCGTGATGTCCTGTGGTCAGAACGACCTGCGCGTCTTCCTTCTCCAGCGCGGCGATACATGCGCGGATGACAACAGCCGAATCGACAGGAGTGGCAACTGGCAAATAGCGGGGATTCCCAGAATAGATCCAAATTACGGGCTTGGCATGATTCAGTTGGGCAAACCAGTCAGGCGGTTCCGCATCCGTTTTTTGCCAAAGGATTGCGCCGATGTATGTGGCTTGAGTTTCGGGTGGAAGCGGGTCGGTTTCTGGCATTCCCAAGACGAGGGTCAAGTCGCCTTTTAGAAGTTCCTCCGTTTTTTGGATGGGAGCCAGTCCATGCTCTGCCAGGATTTTATTCAGCACAGGGAC
>JAJTXU010000217.1 GCA_021462845.1 Anaerolineales bacterium | reverse complement strand
TTTTTGTTGCGCTAGCCAACGAACTTCTTCTTCCTTCTCAAAGCGCGTCATCTTGTTCGCCATGCGTTCGTTCTGCGCGTCCTGCCTCGTCTTCTCCGCCTCCAAATTGGACGCATACGCCCCGGCCTGGAAGACGCCATTCATGGTCGCATCCTTGATCGCCTTGCTTCTGGCTGCCACATCCATTTCCTTGCCATGCTTCGCTTTATATTCCCGATTTGCCTCATAGATCGCCGCGCCGTTGGCGTCCCAGATCTTTTGCAATTCTTTGCGCTGTTTGGCGAGTTCTTTCTCCTGGCGGGTCATCGGTGATTCTTCATCTCGACTGGTGCGGGCTTTGACTTGCTCCTGTTCTTTGCGCTTCTTCTTTTCTTCCAATGCGGTAGCTGTTGCCCAGCCGATAAGCGCGGCGGCAGTCGCGCCCCATAGGATGTTTGAGTTGGTTGCGGTCGAAGCAGAGGCTGTACCCGCAGCCAGCGATAGAGAGTTCTGAGTAGTCTCTTTGGGGTCTGTTGTTGATCCGCCAAAACTTATTTGAGGCGCCATTGGCGTCGCTGAACTTGCGTTGGACAACTCATCCTCATCGAATAATTCCTTTGGTGGAAGGAGTGTTTCCTGATTGTTTGTAATCGTAGGTTGGAGCAAAGAGAACACTGTGGGTTGGGGAACAATCACCCTGCTAAGCCCGAAGCGCTCATTGCCCGCCTTGTCTTTGACTTTGATCCATACCAAGTATTCGCCGGGAAGCGCGATCGTTCCATCCTTGAACTTCCCGTTCCACGTAATCTCGCCTTTGAACTTATTCCCTGAAACGGCTTCATCCCACGCGACTTTGGCATACTTCTCATCTTCATCTTCGATGACAATACGAAGCGCAGATAAACCACTGCCATCATCCTGTACTTTGTAGGTAATGCTGTCATTTACTTCCCACTGAGCGGGAAGATCAATCGCGGGAGCAATTGTGTCCACATAAAACTCTTGCACGGATGTTTCCGTTTCATTTCCCGCCTTATCCACTGCTTTGAACTGAACCGTGTGATAGCCGTCCACGAAAGAGACGAGAGAATTATAGGCTTGATAAACCCCGCCATCCAAACTGGATTCAAGTGACCCAACTCCTGAAGTTGTATCGTTGGCAGTCGCTGTGACTTGCATGCTCGAACTATACCACCCGTTACTGCCCACAGTTCCAGTGATGGACACGTCAACCGAAGGCGTGGTGGTATCTACCGAGATCACAGCGGATGAAGCGGAGACATTCCCAGCGTTGTCTTCCGCGCGAACGTCAACCGTGTGAACGCCTTCGTTCAACGTAGCGGAGGCTGTCCACGCTCCGCCGTTGACTGACAGCAATACATTGGACAAGCCTGATGTGGAGTCTGAGCCAGTCGCGCTAATCGTTATTGGCGACACATACCAGTTATTCGTCCCGTTTGAGCCGATCACATCAAGACCCACATTGGGCGATACGGTATCCACTTTGGCGGAAAGAGTTCCCATTTCGGAACTGTCTCCGTATGAAGATAATGCCCAGAAGGTGAAATCATTGTTGCCTTCGTTCAAAGGCACATCACAAGCAGAACCTGAACAGGCAAATGTTTGTCCATTCAATGAGCCTTCGATAGCGAGAATGTTGTAACCCGCTAAAGGCTCGCTTCCATTCAGTGAAAGCGTAGGCAAGGTGTTACACCAGCCATTGTTCGAGTTGCAGTTTTGTAGGGAACTGCTGATGGTCGCAGGAGGTAAATCAATCGTCTTTTCTACGACTTCTGATATGGTGCCGAGTTTGTACGAATAGGTGGCGTCACCGCAAGCGTTACCCGGCTTGCGTTTCCACTCGCAGACGATACAATCGTCCGCCTTATTTCCTTTTTTATCAAGACAATAGGGAACCTTATTATTGTCTCGCGCCCACACGCCGTAATCATACGTGTCTACTTCGCTGGTAGTGGTTGTGCGATCTGGTCCAAGATAATCTGCCAAGACAGGTGTGGCGATGGCGAGTATCAAGACGAATAGAGTAAAGAGGAAAGGCTTTCGTTTGATGCGGATAAAGTTGCTTTTGTCTTGCATGTTTTCCGTGTCGAATGAGTGAAATATTAAGCGGCGGGATTGTACTGGCAGAGCAAATCATCCTTATTTACAAGCTTGTTAGATTAGGTTACAAGTTAGCAAGGTTGGAACAGGGAGACAATGATTTTGGTTCTGTATAGTTTGCTTATTCAGTGAGTGGGAAAATTAAAACGCCTTCAATAAAAGGCGTTTTAATTCAGTACCTGTCAGGTATAATCCGAGCGAAGCGAGTGCCGAAGGAGGGAATCGAACCCTCATTCCCGGAGGGAACACGATTTTGAGTCGTGCGCGTCTGCCTATTCCGCCACTTCGGCTAATTCGTTGCCCCTGCTTTAGCGGGACGAGCGCAAGTATACCACTCATAATATGTAGTGCAAGATGGCATCTTGCACTACATAATAAGGAAAAGATGAAACTCGGAATTATCGGTTTACCTCAATCAGGCAAGACTACCATCTTCAACGCGGTGACGCGCGGCAATGCGCCGACCACCGCCTCCGCTGGACGATTCGAAGTGCACACGGCGGTGGTGGATGTGCCAGACCCGCGCGTGGATGTGCTCTCGAAGATGTTCAACCCGAAGAAGACGATCTACGCCAAGATGACCTACGCGGATATTGCGGGACTTGAAACTGGGTCCGCCAAAAGCGGCATCTCGGGGCAATTGCTGAATCAACTCGCACAGATGGACGGATTCCTGCTCGTCGTCCGCGCATTTGAGAGCGACTTGGTGATGCACCCGAACGGAAGCGTGGACGCGAAGCGCGACGTGGACTCCATGCTGAGCGAATTATTGCTCAACGATCTCATCGCCGTCGAACGAAAATTGGAACGCTTGGTTGACGAACGCAAAAAAGGCGGCACAGACAAAGCCTTGAACGAAAAACAAACCGCGCTGTTCACTCGTCTGCATGAAGCGTTGAACAACGGCGCTCCGCTCCGCACGTTGGAATATTCGCCAGAGGACGTCAAAGAACTTTCATCGTTCGGCTTGCTTTCGCGCAAGCCTGTACTGGTCGTGTTCAACCTGAGCGAGGGACAGTCTGCGCCTGAGATGCAACTCGATGTCCCGTCTGTGGCGTTGATGGGCAAACTCGAAATGGAGATCGCGCAACTTTCGGCGGAAGACGCCGCCATGTTCATGCAGGAATACGGCATCAAAGAACTCAGCCTGAACAAGATGATCCGTCTCTCATACGATCTGCTTCAAGTGCAATCGTTCTTCACCGTCGGCGAGGATGAGGTGCGCGCGTGGGAGACGAAGCGCGGCGCGACGGCGCAAGAGTCCGCTGGGGAGATTCACACCGACCTGGCGAAGGGATTCGTCCGGGCGGAGGTGGTGGCATACGACGACCTCACCAGCCTCGGGTCCATGAATGAAGCGAAGTCGAAGGGGAAGTTGAGACTCGAAGGGAAGGAATATCCCGTGAAAGATGGCGATATTGTCCACATCCGATCCAGTTTGTAAAATACACCTCGAAATACATCTTCCGCATCTACGAAACAAATTGATGTTATGGTAAAAATACAGAAAGGTGACAGTCACTTTTAAAGTGACTGTCACCTAACAGGAGAATAAACATGGCATACAAAATCAAAAAATGGAATCTGGACGAACTCTTCACGGGCTTCGACAGCCCCGAATTGAACGCCGCGTTCGACAACGTGGAAGAGCAAGTGACGTCATTCGAGGGCGTGCGCGGAAAACTCAAATCTGATATTGACCCCGAGACGTTTCTTGAAGTGGTGCGCGCCTCCGAAGCGACATCGAAGATCGTGAACCGCATTTATGCGTTTGCGGGACTTTCATTCGCCGAAGACACGCAAAACCAAAGCGCTCAAAGCCTGATGGGGCGCGTGCAACAGTTCGCCGCGGAGATGCAGAACCGCGTGCTCTTTTTCAATCTGTGGTGGAAGGATGTGGACGATGCGAACGCCGAACGCTTGATGAGCGCGTCGGGCGCGTATCGTTATTATCTCGAAGAGATGCGTCATTTCAAGCCGCACACGTTGAGCGAACCAGAAGAGAAAATCGTCAATCTCAAAGATGTGACAGGCTCGAACGCGTTGATCAATTTATACGACGCGATCACGAATCGCTATGTCTTCAAAGTGAAAGTGAACGGCAAAGTGCAGGAATTGACTCGCGCGGGATTACAGCCGTTGATTCAAGGCTCCGACTCCAAACTCCGCGCGGCGGCGTATCAGGAACTGTATCGCGTCTACGGCGAAGATGGTCCCATCCTTGGGCAGATGTATCAAACCCGCGCCCGCGATTGGCACAACGAAAACATCAACATGCGCAAATTCAAGAGCGCGATGTCGGTGCGAAATCTGGCGAACGACGTTCCCGATGAAGCGGTGAACGCCTTGCTCGAAGTGACGAAGAAGAACGCGAAAGTTTTCCAGCGTTATTTCAAGATGAAGGCGAAACATCTCGGCGCCCCTTCGGGTAAACTCCGCCGCTACGATATTTATGCGCCTGTCGCAAAATCGGACAAGGCGTTCGATTTCAACGCCGCGGCAAACATGGTCATCGAGTCGTTCAGCGCGTTCGACCCGAAGATCGGCGAACTCGCGCGCCGCGTCTTCGACAAAGATCATCTCGATAGCGAGGTCCGCAAGGGCAAGCAGGGCGGCGCGTTCTGCGCTTCGATCAACCCCGAAGACACGCCGTTCGTGCTGATGAATTACACCGGTCGCGCCCGCGACGTGGCGACTCTCGCGCACGAACTCGGGCACGCCATCCACGCGATGCTCGCTTCGCATCACACCGCGTTCACCTTCCACTCGTCCCTTCCGCTGGCTGAGACCGCCTCCACTTTCGGCGAGATGATGCTCACCGAAAAACTGCTTTCGGAGGAAAAAGACGAATCGGTGCGACGGGACATCCTGTTCAAGCAAATGGACGACGCCTTCGCCACCATCCTGCGTCAGATCTATTTCGCGCTCTTCGAACGCGAAGCGCACGAGATGGCGCAGAAGAACGCCTCGGTGGACGAACTCTCTGCCGCATATTTGGCGAACCTCAAAGAACAGTTCGGCGATGCGGTTGAGGTGAGCGACGACTTCAAATGGGAATGGGTTTCGATCCCGCACATTTATCACACCCCGTTTTATGTGTACGCCTATGCGTTTGGTCAATTACTGGTGTTCGCGCTCTATGAGCAATACAAAGCGGAGGGCGAATCGTTCAAGCCGAAGTATCTCAAGATCCTGTCCGCTGGCGGATCGGAAGCGCCCGCAAAGATCCTTGCCGAAGCGGGCGTGAACATCCGCGACCCGAAGTTCTGGCAGGGCGGCTTCGATGTGCTGAGCAGAATGGTGGATGAATTAGAGAAACTGCCGGTGGAGAAGTCAATGCCAAAGGCGAAGAAAGCAGTTACGAAGAAGAAAGTTGCGAAGGCGAAGCCAGTCAAGAAGAAGGCAAAGAAGAAGTCGAAGAAATAACACAAGGATCAAAAGGACAGCCGCAAGGTTGTCCTTTTTGATTCCTTATTCAGAATAACCTTGAAAAGTTAACCCGCAGTGACGACTTTAGCTCTTTTCAAAATTAATCGAGCAAAAAACCTAACCACTATTCAGAATAATCCTGAATGGTTGACACGTAGTGACGACTTTAGTCGTCTTGTTACGGCTAAAAAGCGACTGAAGTCGCTACTACGCTGTCAGGCAATATGTGTTACTCTG
>JAJTXU010000216.1 GCA_021462845.1 Anaerolineales bacterium | reverse complement strand
AGGGCAGAGGGTTTTTATAGAGGAGTAATTGGCAATTAACCCGTCGACGTTATGCGCTTGCCTGACGATCAAAAGAAAGTAAGCTCTTATCTCTGAACTGCTCAGTGGTCACATTGCACAAGCCGCGCTATTTTCCAATTACATAGCGCGGCTTGTGTTTTGGTCTTTACTCGTAACAATTTGCCTCTTCCAGTTTTTCGCGAGTCGGGAGTACAATCCAGCCAGTCGAAAATTATATATAATGTATAATCCGAAGGAGCGCGAATGACAGGCTTCACTCCAGGACGACGCTGGCAACCCGCCTATTCCCCATTCCAAAAAGAGACGTTCGGCGAGCGCGCGTTGCGCGTGATCGAATACAGCGTGAAGGGTCCGCTATTTGGGTGCCACATGTGCGGGAATTGTTTGCTCGCCGAAACCGCGCTGATCTGCCCGATGGAATGCCCGAAAGGTTTGCGAAACGGTCCGTGCGGCGGCTCGACATCGGAGGCGTGTTACGTTGACCCGAGCCGCCCGTGCATCTGGTACAAAATTTACGAACGCTCGTTTGAATGGGGACGCGAAGATTTGTTGCTCGAAGTTCTGCCGCCGCTCGACTGGGAAAAAGTGGGGAAAGATTCGTGGGGCGCAATTTTCAAAAACGCATGGAACATCGGTGCGAAAAAAATTTTAACTGGATTGATCTCGAGTGAGACGCGCGCGCAAACCATTGATGGGATTTTTCGTCCTGTGCGTCAGCCCGCATGGTGGAAAGGCGATTCAGATTATCATCCGCCCGCGTACGTCGAACCCGCTTCTTCTCTTCAGGGACAGTTGGTCGCTGGCAATTTTGTCGTCACCGCCGAGATAACGCCTCCCCTCTCCTCTTCGACAGATAAACTGATCCGCAACATCGAGATGGTGAAGAGTTTGGTGACTGCGGTCAACTTCACGGACAATCAAGGCGCGACGCCGCGCATGAGTTCGTGGGCGTGCAGTCAGGTGGCGATGAATCAGGGAGCGGAACCTGTCCTGCAAATGTCGGCGCGGAATCGCTCGCGCGGAAGCGTACAAAGCGAGATCATCGGCGCAACCGCATTGGGCGTGCGAAATGTTTTATGCGTCACTGGCGATAGCGCGAAGATGTCGCCAAGTCCGCGTGACCAGATGGACATCAACGATTTGGATGCGATTCAAATGTTGTGGGTTTTGCGACGTATGCGCGACGAAGGGAAGTATCTCGATGGGCGCGAGATCAAGAATCCGCCGATGTTCTTTTTGGGCGCGGCGGCTTCGCCGTTTTCGTCGAACGTCAAGTTTCAAGCATTGCGCGAGCAGAAGAAGGTCAATGCGGGGGCGCAGTTCTTCCAGACGAATTTGATCTTCGATGTGAACGGCATGGAAAACTGGCTGAACGAATTAGCAAAAAGAAATGTGCTGGATAAAGTCTTTATCCTGGCTGGAGTCACTCCAATCAAGAGTTTGAAGATGGCGCAGAAACTGGCGAATGTCCCTGGGGTGTATTTGCCCAAGGATGTGTTGCATCGCATCGAAGTTGCCGACCGAGCAGGCAACGCGCAGGAGGAGGGAATCCAGATCGCGCTGGAGATCATCGGCAAGATACGCGGCTACGAGAAGCAGGGCATACATGGAATCCATTTGATGCCTGTGGGTTGGGATGAGGTTATTCCGAGGATTGTTTTGGAGGCGGGCTTGGTACGGCGGGCTAAAGCCCTGCCTCAGTTCGTGGAAGTCCGCTCAAGCGGACTTGGCGTGCCAGCCATGTAATCATCAAGTTCTCGGCTCAGATTCTTAACTACGGAGTCACGAAGGCACTGAGAAAGAAAAATAAAACTCCGTGACTCGGTGTCTCCGTGGTTAATGGTTTAAAACCACAAGCGACATGAATGTCGCGTTACGTTGGAGGAAAACAATGCACACCATTTTGAAGAGCGATACAAAAACCGTGACCATTGGTCATGACAAGCCGTTTGTCATGATTGGCGAGAAGATCAACCCAACGGGAATCAAGAAGTTGGGACAGGCGCTCGTTGAACAGAATTTTGAATATGTTCAGCATCTCGCAAAGCGGCAAGTCGCTTGGGGCGCGGATGTGTTGGATGTGAATGTCGGGCATCCGCAGATTGACGAAGCGGCGATCATGCCGAAGGTGGTTGAGGCGATATTGGCGGTGGCAGATGTTCCGCTGTGCATTGACTCGAATGAGCCGAAGATTCTCGAAGCGGGTTTAAAAGTCACGCCTGGGAAGCCGCTGGTGAACTCGGTCAATGGCGAAGATAAACAATTGGCTACTGTTTTACCGATTGTGAGAGATCGAGGCGCGGCGGTGATCGGCATGGCGATCGGCAATGATGGCATCCCACCCACCGCGGAGGGACGTCTCGCGGCGGCGGGGAAGATCATCGAGCGCGCGGCGAAGATGGGAATCCCTGCAGAGGACATTATTATTGATCCGCTGGTGATGACGGTCGGTCACAACAGCCAAGCGGGGCTGGTCACATTGAAGGCGATTGAATTGATCGTGAAAGAATACGGCGTCAATATCAGTCTTGGCGCGAGCAATGTGTCGTTCGGTCTGCCTGACAGACATGCAGTGAACAGCGCGTTCCTTGCGCTGGCGATGCACGCGGGAGTGACAACGTCCATTACTGACCCGATCAAGTTGGGAAATTCCATCAAGGCGATTGATCTGCTGTTGGGGAAAGATGCGAACTCGATGCGGTATTTGAAATACTTTAGGGCGACGGAGAAATTACGCGAGCAAGAAGTAGTGAGGGTTTGAGGAGGAGAATTGGAGGATTAGAGAATTGGGAGACTGGAGACTAGAGATTGGAGATTGGCGGGCTTCGGTGGTTGAGTAGCGACGAACGGAGTGAGGAGCGTATCGAAACCACCGCGCCGCGAAATAACTTTTGTTACAAGATTCCTTTCGATTCCTGCTGGTTTCGATACGGGCGGAGAAAAGCGCTCCGCCCTACTCAACCAGCGAGATTGGCTTTGAATTGATTTTCAGTTCATTCCCAACGACTTCAACAGCATCATCTTCAAATCCAAAGAACGTCCAAAATACAATCTGAGATTGATTCGCTTCGAGCATCAGGGAGATGGCGGGTTCTTTGTGGGCGTAGTAGCGTGAGCGCCATCCGCGCGTGGAGTTGGGGTCGGCGCGGACAAGGGAGAATTTACTATTACCTTCGGCAATTCCAACTTGAACTTTGTATTTCGTTCCATCCACAGATAGCAACGCAGAATTGTCTTTTTGCTCAAACGGAAAATCGTTGAGCAACCAATGAAGCGCGTAACGATGCGGCTCTTTGGCAAAGAGGTCATCAATCACAAGCCAGCGATCACCTTCAAGGGACATGACGGTTCGTTTGTGAGTCACGGGTTTGTAGCCGTCATGCTCGCCTTGCCAAAGTTTTTCATTGTGTTGTAACACTTTCCCCTTCGACCAATTCGTCCACGTGAAGCGGCTGACCATGGTCATTTGGTCTTTATTGTCTACTGTCACTGTGTTGTGAACGGACGTGCGAGCAAGTCCGTTGCGCCAAGGGGGTTGTCCGCTGTAGAGGTAGGTGCCCGCGTCAATGGCGATGTTGTGACCGTGAATCCATAAGTCCACGTGGAGTTGGTCGGCGTGGGAGGGACGGGAGGTGTAGTCGGTGCAGTGGATGAGGGCGTGGGAGTTGGAGGAGCGGAGGAGGTAGATTCCGCCCTGAGGAAATGACTCACCGCTAAGCACGCGAAGTTCGCTAAGATTCTTTCTTCTTTCTTCTTTCTTCGCGCTCTTCGCGGTTAACGATTCTCCGCATAACCAAAATATATCCTCATCCCATGGACCAGGTTCGAAGAGGAATTCTTTTTTGGTGATGTACCAGCCTAATTGCAACAGCGGACGATAATCGGTGAAGTCGCAGTTGTTGAGAGGAAGGACGAGCGCGCCATCGTTGGAGCCGTAGGTGGGCATTTCGCCTGTTTCGGGGTTGATGAGGCGGGAGAGGTATTCGAGGGAGGAAGCAATCGAGGAGTAAAGAGAATTGGAGAATTGGAGATTGTTTAATTCCCCTAGGCGAATCGCGTATAGGTAGGTTTGAAGGATGAAGCGATGGTAGTTGAGGGAGTACATCGAGTAAGCGCCATCGGAGAAGATCTGTTCGGTGGCGGATTGCTCGAGGAGTCGTTTTCCGAGGGTGAGATATTTTTCGGCATGTTTGAGTTCGGGGAAAAGCAGACCGACCATCCACAAGCCGAAGGCTTCGCTGATGGTGTGATTGCTTTTTGTGGAAATAGCATAATCAATGTTTTTATAAATCCGTTCGGCTTGGGCGGCGAGGAGCAAAATGAATTTTGCTTTACGGTTGGGGGTGGAAGATGGAGAATTGGAGAATTGAAAGTAGCCGAATGTCCATGCCATGAGGCGGAGGGCGATCTCTTGTCCGTCCATCCAATTGGGTCCCGCGTTGGGAGGGTTGTGCTGCGCCCAATCTTCGACCAATGCCCAGAAGGCTTCAGGGTATTTTTCATCGTGAGTGGCAACATAAGCGCGGACGAGGGTGTAGATAAAGGCGAAGCGATTCGGCTCCCAGATGAATTTGATGTCGGTGGAGGAGTCGTCGGAGATTTGCGACCAGTGTCTGTTCATGTTACTCTGAGCGGAGCGAAGAGTCTCTGATTGCGGGAGGAGAGACCCTTCGCTAGCGCTCAGAGTGACATAGTCCATATGCCAATTAGGCGGAAAACCTGTTTTTATGAACTCGTGCGCAAAGTATTTTATTTCGCCGTTGAGGATGCGGTCTGCTTCGGCGATGGCTTGTTGTTTATCCCATGGAATGTTTTCTGGCAATTGTCGCGCTTCGACTGCGTGACGAGAAGGGCGTTCGTCACTCCGCTCAGCGAGGAGACGCTTGTAATCACCCCATTCACCCATCGGCATTTGGAGGCGGATGAGTCCCGTGCGGAGGCGAAAGGCGTAGACGGCGCGAAAGGCTGACCAACGCGGACCAAGTTGAAGGTAGAGAGAAGCGAGGTTTTTTATTTTCGTCAGCATGGAAAAGATTTTTACCACAAAGGACACGAAGGTCACAAAGGATTTAAGACTTAAGGTTTTCCTTCGTGTACTTTGTGTCCTTCGTGGTTAAAGATTTTGCGTGACGAGAGAGGATAATCCAAATGAGTGGAAGTCCGATGATGATCAAGGGCGGGGCGAGTTGACTGCCACGCGACCATTCGAATGACAGCACGCCCGCGAGAAGCGTGAGCATGAGATACAACGTGCTGACGATGTGATGCGGATACCCGCCGATGACGAGTCGTTGATAAAGATGCGTGCGATGCGCGGCGAGAACATTTTCGCGTTTGAGCGCGCGGCGAATGAACGTGACGCCCGCGTCCATGATGATCGTCCACATGAGGAGCGTACCGAGCATGAGCGCGTCGCCGCCCTGATCGGCAGAGAGCAACGGCAGAACCGCAAACGTATAACCGAGAAACGTGCTGGCGACGTCGCCCATGAAAATTTTTGCAGGCGACCAATTGTGCGCGAGAAAACCCAAACTGCTCGCGGCGATGGCAAGCGCAACCGCAAACACAAAACCGTTGCGCATGTTCGACGCGAGCATCATCCAGCCCAGCCCGCCCGCGAACGCCACGCCGCCCGCGATGCCGTCAATGCCATCCATGAAGTTGTAGGCGTTGGTGAGTCCGATGATCCACAAAAACGTGATGATGACTCCGACGACGCCCAACTGCAATTCGCCGAACAACGGGATGGTG
>JAJTXU010000215.1 GCA_021462845.1 Anaerolineales bacterium | reverse complement strand
ACCAAGCCGCGAATTACGCGAATTTCCGCTAATTTTTTAAAAATTCGCGTGAATTAGTGAAATTCGCGGCAAAAGGTTTTCGATCTGCGTAAGTCATGGATTTGTAATTTTTGAGAATTGATGAAGATTCAAGCGGCAGTTGGCTATGCCTGTCTTGCCATGGTTCCACTGCGGCTGGGAGTGATTTTCGTGATTTCAATGAATACCCCGTGAACTTCCTGTTTATTTGACCATTGCCTCGATCTCGTCATATGAGCGGATGTCATCCCGCCCGGCATTTTTGGCGGCATACATGGCCTGGTCTGCGGCGCGCAGGAACGAATCGCGCGTATCGCCGTGGGCCGGGTAGGAGGCAATGCCCATTGAATAGGTTGCAGTCAATATGTGATTGCCATACTGCACAGTGAGGGCTTTGAGCGACTGCCGCAAAGTTGCCGCGCGTCCCTGCACGATGCCGGGCGTTATGTTTGGCATAACGATGAGGAACTCCTCGCCTCCGTAGCGGCAGGCAAAGTCGCCGCGGCGACTGTGTTTCATGAGCACATCTCCGAGGGCTTTCAACATGACATCCCCTGCTTCATGACCATAGGTATCGTTGACCTGCTTGAAGTGATCGATATCGATCATGATGACGGACACGGGGTAGGATTCCCGCGCGGCTCGGGCAAGTTCCCTATCCAGCGTTTCTTCAAGGTAACGGCGGTTGAACAACCCGGTGAGCGGATCGCGCACCGCCTGCTCGCGCAACTGGCTTTGCAGGATTCCGATTTCAATCAGTTGAGATTTCATACGGAAGTTGGCGTCGCGAAGCCGCTTTTCAACTTCTTTGCGTTCGGTTATGTCTCGAAAGACAAGCAGTCTGCCGTTGACCATATCCCTCTTATCATAGAGCGGTGTCATGCGTAAGTCCAGAATACGGGATGGCACGGATGGAAGGCGTACTTCTGTTTTCAGGTCGAAATCGCCGAAAATTGGGCTTGTCTTTTCCACCCAGCCGCCGAACACCTCGAAAGCGCATTTGCCTAGAAGTTCCTGTGGTCGTTCTGCCAGTAATTCTTCCATGGCTGGGTTGAGGTCTGCAATGCGGTTTTGGGGATCGAGCACCAGCACGCCATCTCCCATGTTTTCGATCAAGCGCGTGTGCGCTACGGGGATTAGTTTCATAAAGTGGGTGCGGAGCGTGACAAAGACGAAAATGATGCCTGTAATGCCAAAACTAATCGGGGAAACATCCAGGTTGCCGAACGCATTATATTCGATCTGTCTGTACACACTGAGCGCCACAGGGACAATGCAACCGAGCAGAAGCAGGCGGTATTGATTTCTATACAAATAACTTGCGCGCAATGTTTCGCGAGCCAGAGTCAGAATGCCTATTGCTACCATGCTATAGGCAATTGCCACGTTTAGAAAATAGATCGGCCCGCGTTGAAGTTCAAGCACGGAGAAACCGTCTTTTTGAACCAGTTGCGCGGAGGAAAGCGAGAGATAATGGTATGGATTGGTCCATTGAAAGAGGACGATTACGATTGAAATGAGATAGAGCGCGATCATTGTGCGGCGTGTGAGCCAGACCGGGTTTCCGGTGAATTTCAAGATGAAGGTCATGAACAGGATCGGAGCGACGGCAACAGCGATCACCATCACATTCAACCAGAAGAGCTTTGCGGCGAAACTGTCCTGGAGGTATTGCGCGGCGGTAGACGCAGACCATAGTGACAGCGCAACCAGCAGGGCCCTCAACGTGGATGAGCCGGGCGCCGTCCTCTTACGGGCGATCAGAGCGGCGAAAATGGTGATGATGGCGGAAATGACCAGCAAAACGATATAAATGGAAAAATACGTTGGCATGAGATTAAAAATTAGGGCAATTGTAGCCTTTGCCGGATAGACCCAAACTTGCAATGGGTTTACAAAGGGTTTTCACACTCAATGAGCGGATTCGGCCCAGAGTGCGGCAGAAATGGCGCCAAAAAAAGGCTCTTCATTCACTGATGAGCCTTTCGAATATGTGGAGGTTAATCTTCGCCGAACGACTCGAGCGCGCTGTCTATACTTTCATACATGGGGATATTCTGCAAAAACCCTGTAATTCCCAGCACATTGTAGATCTGCGCAGGCGCGTTGCATAATTTCATGCGCGCCACCTTGAAATGATCCTCTTTGGGAGTGAAGATCTGATACACCTTTTGCAAGGCGCGCATACCGGCGCTGGTGAGCGTATCGAGATCGCGCATATCGATTAACAGGTAACGCGCGCCGCCATCATAGGCGACCCGGGCTTCCTCCAGCAGGCGGCTTTCGCCTTGCGCGTCGAGCCAGCCAGACGCATGGAAAATGGTGATGGGCACCTTTGCCTGCCGTTGCTCAGAGGAAATTCTAAGTTCAGAATTCATGGTCGCCTCACTTTTCAATAGGGCTTAGCACAGCCAGAATGACTTTGCCGATTATACACTTGACGGGCATTTCCAACGGGCATACAATCGCGCCACAAATTTATCGATCAGCCAGCGGCGAAGTTGGTGCAATTCCGACACTGTCGCGCAACTGTGAATTTAGTTGGATGGTTACACGGTTGGGTAGTTTGCTAGCCGAACTACAAAACTATCGAACGTACAAACTGCCAAGCTAAATAAGTCAGGTCGCCCGCACTGGTCGGTTCTACCACACCCTCGCGGAAAGGAGGTGGAGGACGGCTAGACTCAGATTGCCTCCCCAACCTCCCCGGCTTCGGCTGGGGATTTTGATTCGTACGACCAGGTACGACCGACTTGAGTCGGTTATACAACACTTTTAGGAGAAACCATGTTACGCAAGACTTTACTGTTGACCTTACTCATCGCCCTATTGACTGCGTGCGCGCCTCAAACCACGCCGACCGTTGCGCCCGTTGCAACTCAAATCGTCGTTGCCACCGAGCCGCCCGCTACAGCGACGCCCACCGAAATACCAGCCAAAAAATTTACCGATGGGCTTGGGCGCGAAATCACGCTCGAAACCACTCCTCAGCGAATTGTTTCGCTCGCCCCTTCCAACACGGAGATCCTCTTCGCCATTGGAGCAGGCTCACAGGTGGTCGGACGCGACGAATTTTCCGATTATCCCGCAGAAGCCGCGTCGATTGAATCCATCGGCGGATCGTTCGGCGAATACAACATCGAAGCCATCGTAGCGCTCAAACCCGATCTAGTGCTTGCCGCCGAGATCAATACGCCCGAACTTGTGAAGCAACTCGAAGACCTGGGGCTGACCGTGTTTTACCTGAAGAATCCGACTACGCTCGAAGAAATGTATGTTAACCTCGATGTTGTCGGTCAACTCAGCGGGCATGATGTAACCGAACTCATCAATTCGCTCGAGGCGCGCGTGAACGCGGTGGATGAAAAGATCACGCCCATCTCTGCGCGCCCAACCGTTTTTTATGAGATCGACGCAACCGACGCGGCGAAACCCTACTCGTATGGTCCCGGCACATTTGGCGACCTGTTGATCCAACGCGCCGGCGGAGCCAACCTCGTCACCCTGGCTGGCATCACCGACGCGTATCCGCAAGTGAGTTTGGAGCAGATCGTCCTGGCGAACCCATCGGTGATCATCCTTGGCGACTCGATGTGGGGCGTAACCCCCGAGTCGGTGCTTGCCCGCGCCGGGTGGGATGCGCTCGACGCCGTGAAGAATAATCAAATTTTTGCTTTCGACGACAATCTTGTCAGCCGCCCGGGCCCGCGCCTGGTGGATGGGCTGGAGCAGTTGGCGAAATTGTTGCACCCTGAGTTGTTCAAGTAAAAAATGTAAACAGGTAGACAGGTAGGCGCGCTCGCGCGTGTTTACTTGTTTACCTGTTTCGGTGTTTGCGCCTCCTCATGCGTTCCCATCTCTCCTCCCTCCTGTTTCTTTCGGTTGCTCTTCTCCTCAGCCTTGCCATTGGATCTGTTTTTATTTCGCCTGCAGAGTTATGGCAAACCATTCTCGGCAACGGCACAGAGATCAACAATTCGATCCTTTGGAAGATACGCCTGCCTCGCACGATCCTTATCGCGCTCACCGGCGCGGCGTTGGGAGGAAGCGGCGCGGCCTATCAAGGGCTCTTCCGCAATCCGCTGGCTGACCCGTTCCTCATCGGCGTTGCATCGGGCGCGGGGCTTGGCGCGGTGATCGCCATGTCGATCCAATGGCCATACTCATTCTGGGGACTGATGGCGATTCCGCTTGCCGCATTCATTACCGCACTGCTCACAGTCTTCATTGTATATTCGTTGGCGCGCGTCGGCCGAACCATACCAACGACAAACCTCATCCTTGCGGGCGTGGCGTTCTCATCGTTCGCCACATCGCTCACTTCATTCCTCATGATCCGATCCACCAGCGAAGTTCGCCGCGCCCTAGGCTGGCTCCTTGGCGGCGCGAGTCAAAGTGGGTGGGGAGCCATTCTGGCGATCATGCCGTACCTGCTCATTGGGCTTGGCATCCTGGCTTTTTGTGGTCATGCGTTGAACCTCTTGCAATTCGGCGACGATCAGGCGCAACAACTTGGGCTTAACGTCTCGCGCGCCAAACGAATCATTTTGACCGCATCCTCGCTGGCAACCGCCGCGGCTGTATCCTTTTCCGGCATTATTGGATTCGTTGGACTGATCGTCCCGCATCTCACCCGATTGTGGTTTGGTCCCGATTACCGGCGTTTACTCCCCCTCAGCATTCTCGGCGGCGCCACCACCCTGCTCCTCTCCGACATCCTCGCAAGGATCGTCATCGCGCCGCAAGAGATCCCTGTGGGAATCGTCACCGCGCTGGCTGGCGCGCCGTTCTTTTTATGGGTGCTAAAGACTGCAAAGAATCAAGGATACTGGTAACCATGGAAATCTCCATCCGCGAAATCGATAAAGATAACGACAAAGACTACCGGCAGTTTGATGATTCCTTCCTGGTAACCTCAAAATTGGTTCTGCGCGCCGAAAGGGGAAGGATTTTTTACACGGTCGTGGAGGCGCCTCCCTATACAAAAAAATACGGCGGCAGGCGCGTGACCGATTTCATGGCATACGATAGCGACCCGGACAAGAATCTCTTTTTTGCGTATGCAGATAATGAGATTGCGGGACAGATCGAAGTGCAGAAGCACTGGAACAACTACGGGTACATATGCGATCTCGGAGTAGATTCAAAATATCGCCGGCGAGGCATTGGGCGCGCATTAATGGCTCGCGCCATCGAATGGGTGCGGGCAAAGGGCTTACCCGGCGTATTCCTTGAAACGCAGGATATCAATGTAAATGCCTGCCTGCTATATGAAAGTTGCGGCTTTGAACTGCGCGGATTCGACATGGAGTTATACAAAGCTCTGAACCCGCCATTGGACGAAGTCGCGTTATATTGGTACTTGATCTTTTAATTGGCTCAAGCAATGCGTCATCGATATTGCCGCCTGCCCAAGCCGGAGCGTCCCAACAGCACAAAAACTGCGCGGCATTTGTCACCAACATGTTGAAGATACAAAATCTTTCCGTACAGTACGGCTCTCGCCAAATTTTGCGCAACCTTTCGCTCGATGTGCAAAGCGGCGAAGTGCTCGCGTTGATCGGACCCAACGGCGCGGGTAAATCCACGCTCATCCGCGCGGCAAGCGGAGTGATTCCATACGCGGGTTATGTCCGCGCGAACGGGGACGATTTTTCTTCGCTAAGTCCAATGCAGCGCGCGAAGTATATTGCCACCGTTCCTCAGGCCGTTTCATTACCGCCGGCCTTTACTGTTTGGGAAACCGTATTGCTCGGGCGCACGCCCTACCTTGGATTTTTAGGTCAACCATCGGAAAGCGAC
>JAJTXU010000214.1 GCA_021462845.1 Anaerolineales bacterium | reverse complement strand
CGAACTCAAAGATTATTTCAAAGATCATTTGTATGAATTTGCGCGGCGGTTCGATCTCGAAATTCTCATCGTCGAAAATGCGCTGACGATTCCGCTCAATCTTCCGCTCGGTCTCGCCATCACCGAGTTCGTCGCCGAGACGGGCTACCCGACCATCGCGCATCATCACGATTTTTATTGGGAGCGTCAGCGTTTTCAAGTCAACTGCGTGGGCGATTATCTCGCCGCCGCGTTCCCGCCGACCCTGCCTTCGATTCGACACGTGGTCATCAATTCGATTCAAGCGCAGCAGATCGCTTTGCGTTTTGGATTGGCGGCGCGCGTGATCCCCAACGTGATGGATTTCGACTCCCCGCCGCCCGCTTCAAATTCGTACGGTGAAACTGTCCGCGCCGACTTCGGCATTCACGACGGGGAATATTTTTTCCTGCAACCGACGCGCGTCATCCAAAGGAAAGGAATCGAACACGCCATCGAGTTAATGCGCCGTCTCGACCTGCCCGCCAAACTCATCATCTCGCACGCCGCGGACGATGAGGGCAATGCGTATGAAAAGCGTGTCCGTGAATACGCCGATCTGCTGGATGTGACCGTGCGATTCGAATCCGATCAAGTGCAAGATTCGCGCGGCACGACCAGCGACGGCAAAAAGATTTACACCCTCAGCGATGTCTACCCTCACGCGGATATGATCACGTATCCCTCCGCCATCGAAGGCTTTGGCAATGCCTTCCTCGAAGCCGTGTATTACCGCCGCTTGATCTTGGTCAATAATTATTCCATCTACGAAGTGGACATCAAGCCCAAAGGCTTCCGTACCATCTGGTTCGACGGCTTCATCAGCGACAGCACGCTCACCGCAACGCGCAACGCCTTGAAAAATCCAGACCAGACGCAGGAATGGGTGGAGACAAATTGCCAACTCGCCAAACGATATTTCTCGTACACCGTTTTGGAGCGTCGGCTCGAATCCATCGTGGCAGATTGTTTGGGGTATCAGGTGTGATCAGGTTCCGTACCGCAAAGTTCACTTTGCGCTTTGCGGTACGAGAAATTCGTACTGCAAAGTTCACTTTGCGTTTTTGCGTTATGAGAAATTCGTACTGCAAAGTTCACTTTGCGCTTTGCGGTACGAGAAATTCGTACAACAAAGTTCACTTTGCGTTTTGTGCTGCAAGAAATAAGAGCGTCGCAAGATAAATCTTGCGGTACGAAAAAAGGTTTTTTATGAACATCGCCCTCCTCCATTACTCCGTTCCTCCCATCGTCGGCGGCGTGGAAAGCGTCATCGCCCACCACGCGCGGCTGATGACCGATGACGGACATTCCGTGCGCTTGATCGCGGCGCGCGGCGACTCGTTGAGCGAGCGTATTCCACTGGTAACGATGCCGCTCGCCGATTCACGCCACGAACGCATCTTACAAATCAAAGAGAAGTTGGATCGCGGCGAAGTGACCGAAGAATTTGAAGTGATCCGCGACAAACTGGCGATTGAACTGCAACAGGCTCTAACAGGCGTGGACGTGTTGATCGCGCACAATGTCTGCTCGTTGAACAAGAACCTCGCGCTCACCGCCGCGCTTCATCAACTTCACATGGCGAAAAAACTTCCCCGCCTGATTCTTTGGCATCACGATCTCGCATGGACAACACCGCGCTATCTGCCTGAACTCCACGAAGGTTATCCCTGGGAATTGCTCAAAACGGATTGGGGCAATCTCACGCACGTTGTCGTCTCGGAGTTGCGGCGCGATGAATTGGCAGAATTGATGAGCATCGAACCAGATTCGATTCAAGCCATTCCCAACGGCGTGAACGTGGAAGAATTCTACAAACTCGAAGCGTTGACCGAATCCCTGCTTGAAAAAACAAACTTGTTGAACGCCGCGCCGATATTGATCCTGCCTGTTCGCATAACGCCGCGCAAGAACATCGAACTTGCGTTGAACACACTTGCCGAATTGATAAAGGATCTTCCGCAAGCCGCGCTCGTGGTCACGGGTCCGCTGGGTCCGCACAATGGGAACAACGTCAAATATTTTGAAGCGCTCACGAATTTGCGCAAGCAACTGGGCTTGGAAGGCTCAGCGCATTTTCTCGCGGAACTGCACGATGGCTTTTTGCCCGATGAAGTCATTGCCGATTTTTACCGCGTTGCCGACGCGCTCTTCTTCCCCAGCCGCGAGGAGGGCTTTGGCATCCCGCTGCTCGAAGCCGCGTTCAGCCATTTGCCCGCGTTCTGCGCGGACATCCCTCCGCTGAAAAAACTTGGCGGGGAAGATGCCGTTTTCTTTTCACCCGATGAACAGCCAGAATCCGTTGCGAATTTGATCGCGAGTCATTTCCAAGCATCACTCCCTGCGCGGCTTGCCATGCGCGCGCGCGAGTCGTTTCGGTGGGAAGCGATCTATCGTCAACACATTGCGCCGTTAATGCGTACGGCAAGGTTCACCTTGCCTGCCTAATACGCAATCGCAAAGTGAACTTTGCGGCACGAAGGGACGCCGCTAATTCGTACGACAAGGTTCACCTTGTCTGCCTAATACACAATCGCAAAGTGAACTTTGCGGTACGAAGGGACGCCGTTAATGCGTACGGCAAGGTTCACCTTGCCAATTGGCGGTTTTATTTGATACGCAAACGCAAAGTGAACTTTGCAGTACGGCGCTCGCTCGCAAAGTGAACTCTGCGGTACGAAAGGACATCTTATGCAAAAACAATCGGGCTTTATGCCCATCCGCACAATTCTTATTCCGTTGGTTCACGATGGTCCTGGCATCCATGCGCTTGATTCGGCGCGACACTTCGACGCGGAGATCATCCTCGTCGGCGTGGTGGCTGTCCCGCCCGATCAATCGTTGAGCATGGGCGCGGCTTCGGCGCGCGCGCTGCGCAAACTGCTCCGCATCTTCGGCAAAGATCCGCGCGTGACTGCCAAGTCGCAAGTGATCGTGGATTACGAACCGTGGAACCGTCTCTCGAGATTGGCGCTGGATGAAAAGCCCGATCTCCTCCTGCTTGAATTTGATTCACATCTCAAAGCGTTGCGCGTCTCTGCGAGCGACGTGCTCGTGCGTCCGCCGTGCGACGTGGCGTTGATACGCGGGAAAATTTCCAGCAAGCCGAAACAGGTTCTGGTCCCGGTGCGAGGCGGTCCACATGCCGAGTTGGCGTTCCGCGTGGGGCTGGGACTCGAATCGAAAGGCGTCACGACTCTCCACATCCGCAAGCCTGACGATGCGAAAGCGGATCTCGACGCGCCATTCAAGGGGTTGGATCGGGTGCTGCGACAAATGCCCGAGGTGGCGAAGCAGGTTGAAGTCACGGATGACGCGGCGCAGGTCATCCTGGAAAATGCAAGAAGGGCGGATGTCATCATTCTC
The DNA here is from genome assembly GCA_021462845.1 of Anaerolineales bacterium. Taxonomy (GTDB): domain Bacteria; phylum Chloroflexota; class Anaerolineae; order Anaerolineales; family Villigracilaceae; genus Defluviilinea. The sequence continues at coordinate 2,440 of JAJTXU010000214.1, read as the reverse complement.
GGGACGACGATCCAGCCGATCACGAGTTCCGCTTCGCTTGGCCCTGTGGCGGATCGAGTCCTGCACGAGGCGCATTGCGCCGTGATCGCGGTTAAAAGTGGAAGACCCATGCCGCAGGCGAAGTTCGATGAAAGCGCGGGCATGGAGGCGATTTCGATTCTGGTGGATAAGTGGTTCGCGGAAAACACCTTCCATGCCGACGAATTCAATCACCTGCGCGAACTGGTGGAGTTGAAACGACGGCAGGGATTGGGTATCAGCCTGGCGTTGCCCGCATTGAACGAGGAAGAGACGGTGGGCAACGTGGTCCGCATGATGAAGCGGGAATTGATGGAGAAGACTCCGCTGTTGGATGAGATCGTGTTGATCGATTCGAATTCGACCGACCGCACGCGCGAGATCGCGGAGAAGGAGGGCGTGCCTGTTTATATCCATCAACAGTTGCTGGAACGATTCGGCGCGCGGCGCGGCAAAGGCGACGCGTTGTGGAAGAGCCTGTTGGTGACGAAGGGCGACCTTATCGTGTGGATCGACACGGATATTGTGAACATTCATCCGCGTTTTGTGTATGGAATCATTGGTCCGTTGTTGCGAAACCCAGACATAAAATTTGTGAAAGGCTATTACCGCCGACCGTTGAAAGTCGGCACAAAGATGCAAGCGGGCGGCGGCGGGCGCGTCACCGAGTTGACGGCGCGTCCGCTGTTGAATTTGTTTTATCCCGAACTTTCGGGCGTCGTCCAACCGCTTTCAGGCGAATATGGCGGGCGGCGCGAGGCGTTGGAGCAGGCGACGTTCTATTCGGGCTACGGGGTCGAGACGGGGCTCTTGATTGACGTGTACGAACGCTACGGCTTGAATGCCATCGCGCAGGTGGATTTGTTGGAGCGCGTTCATCATAATCAACACTTGGAAGCGTTGAGCAAAATGTCGTTCGCCATCATCCAAACCGTGATGCACAAATTAGAGAAACGATTCGGGCGCGAGGTGTTGGAAGATGTGAACCGCTCGATGAAGTTGATCCGCCACGATAAATCGGGACGTTATTTTCTGGACGTGGAGGAAATCGCCGAGCGCGCCCGTCCGCCGATGGTTGAGGTGAAGGAATATTTGGAAACGAGGAGATTAATGGATGAGACTGACAAAACTATTTAAAGAATTCTTTCAGAGCGAGCAATCATCGGGCATTGTCTTGATCTTCTGCACGCTGGCGTCCATTGTCATTGCCAACTCCCCTTTCAGCGAACGTTACTTTGATCTTTGGCATCATAAAATCGGGTTCGAGGCGGGCGGAATCTTATTGAAACACAGCCTCGAGTATTGGATCAACGATGGTCTGATGGTCATCTTCTTTCTATTGATCGGGCTTGAGATCGAAAGGGAGTTATACGGCGGGGAATTGTCGAGCTGGAAGAATGCGTCGCTCCCGCTTCTTGCGGCGGCGGGCGGGATGTTGTTTCCCGCGTTGTTGCATTTCCTCTTCAACCGCGGCACTGAGTTCCAGCATGGGTTTGGGATTCCCATGGCGACCGATATCGCCTTCGCGCTGGGGGTGTTGGCTTTACTGGGAAGCAAAATCCCCGCTTCGTTGAAGATCTTTCTTGCCGCGTTAGCAATTGTGGACGATCTTGGCGCCATCGCGGTCATTGCCTTGTTTTACACCAACGATCTTTCGATCCTGTATCTCGCTTTGGCATTTGGAGTGTATCTCGGATTGCTGACGTTGAATCGGCTCAAAGTGTACAACCTATGGGTGTATTTGATTCCCGGGCTGTTCATGTGGTATTTCATGCTGCAATCGGGAGTCCATGCCACGTTGGCGGGAGTTCTTCTTGCGTTCGCGCTTCCCTACGGAGACGGCGGTGAAAATTCCTTGTCTTATAAAGTGCAACACGCTTTGCACAAACCAGTCGCTTTTTTTATCGTGCCGCTGTTCGCTTTGGCGAATACCAGCATTCACTTTGGCGAGGGATGGATCGCTGGGTTGAAGACGTCGAACAGCCTTGGGATTTTCATGGGATTGTTCATCGGTAAACCGCTGGGCATCGTTGCTCTCAGTCTGTTGGCGATTCGGATGGGATGGTCGCGGTTGCCGACCGGCGTATCGTGGATGCATATCATCGGCGCGGGCTTCCTGGGTGGAATTGGGTTCACCATGGCCATCTTCATCACCCTGCTGGCGTTTGCCGATCCGCAGACGATTCAAAGCAGTAAGATCGCTGTTCTGCTTGCCTCTCTGTTGTCCGGCGTGATTGGGTATCTCATCCTCAACAAGCGGATTCATCACGTCGAAAAACACGCGGCCTGACGCTTAATGCGCGCGAGCTCATGCGTTTACGTGCTTAGGATTTGTCCAAAAATAACTTGAACAGTTGAAATATAATGGTTCTATCAAAGTTTTGCAAAGGGACAAGCCAAATGTTCACAAAGAAAAGTCGGA
>JAJTXU010000213.1 GCA_021462845.1 Anaerolineales bacterium | reverse complement strand
CATGCAAGGGAATCTCGAGGGGATGATTGACGGAGTCTATTCAGCGGATGCGGAGCGATTGAAGTCGCTGTACGATGAGACTCAAATCCTTTCGCGGCTAGTGGACGATCTGCGGACTCTCGCGCTCGCCGAAAGCGGGTCGTTGCAGTTGAAACGCGAGTCAACGGATTTGGGCTTGCTGATACGCGAGGTCATTTCAAGTTTTGAATCGCAAGCGAATGAAAAGAAAATCAGGTTTGAGTTTCAGGTGGATGAGGTGGGAGCAATCGAAATTGATCCGCTGCGCATCCGCGAGGTGTTGACGAATGTCGTGGCGAACGCCGTGCGATACACGCCGAACGAAGGGGAGATAAAGGTTGGGGTGACTGAATCAACTGTCCCTGAGAAGCGAAGCGTGGTGGTTTTCATCCAGGATAGCGGGGAGGGAATCCAAGCCGAAGATTTGAGTCGCATCTTCGACCGATTCTACAAATCCAGCGATTCGGGCGGGATGGGATTGGGCTTGTCCATTGCGAAATATCTGGTCGAGGCGCATGGCGGAAAGATTTGGGCAGAGAGCGAAGCGGAGCAGGGGACGAGGGTATCCTTTTCTTTACCGCTAAGCACGCCAGGAACGCAAAGTTTTTAAGGGTTTTCTTGGCGCGCTTTGCGGGCTTGGCGATTCAATTTGAAAAGTCTGGTAAAATTGCGCCTGCGATTTCAGCCCGCATGTGTTCCTTTCACACAACATCTCTATGCCTGCCTGAAACGCAAATTATTTCAAGGAGATAAGCAAGATGGTTCGTTTACGTTTACGTCGTATCGGTTTGAAGGGTCAGCCCACCTATCGCGTCGTCGCCGCGGACAAAGAGTCCCCTCGTGATGGCAAGTTTCTCGAAATTCTGGGCTTTTACAACCCTCGCACACAGCCTGCAACAGTCCATTTAAAAGAAGACCGCGTGTATCACTGGATGAAGAACGGCGCGTTGCCGACCGAGTCGGTGGCGCAGGTGTTCAAAGCCTCTGGCACGCTCGACCGCTGGGAACGCTTCAAGAAGGGCGAGGCAGTTGAAACGCTCGTCAAAGAAGCGGACGAGGCGGAAGCAAAACGCAAAGAGACGAAGTCAAGTTAGTGATTACGCAATACGCAGTACGAAGCACGAGATACTGCGTATTGCGTACTTCGTGAGAGCAGAACACGATGAAAGAATTAATCGAGTACATCGCAAAGTCGTTAGTGGATCATCCTGAGGAAGTGCAAGTGACTCAATCGGGAGGCGGTTCGCGCGTGCGCATCGAGTTGAGCGTGTCGAAAGACGACATGGGGCGCGTGATCGGCAAAGGCGGCAAAGTCGCTAACTCGATCCGCGCGTTATTGCGAGTGGCGGCAGAGCGCGAAGGCAAACAAGCCACACTCGATGTGGTCGAGCCAGACTAATGGCAAAAGAAAAGAACACAGGCTCGCCGAAAGGCGAGCCGCTTTATTTGAGCGTGGGTTTTTTGCGGCGCCCGCATGGTCTGCATGGCGAGATCATCATGGACTTGCATACCGACTTCCCTGAGCGCATGAAGAGCGGGCGAAAACTTTTTGTCGGCGATGATCACAAGCCCATGACCCTGACCAGCGTACGCCCGCATCAATCGGGTCTGCTTGTAAAATTCAAGAACGTCGAAACCCCCGAAGACGCGGGGATGTTTCGCAATCAATGGGTCTTCGTCAAAAAATCGGATGCGCCTCCGTTGCCAGCGGGCACGATCTATCAACACGAACTGATCGGGTTCCGCGTCGTGGACGAGAACGACAATCCGCTGGGCGAGTTGGTGGATATTTTGGAAACGGGCGCGAACGATGTCTACGTGGTGCGAGATGACTCAGGCAAGGAGATTCTCCTCCCCGCGATTCCCTCGGTCATTCTGGACCTTCAGCCTGCTCGCCGTTTGGTGAGGGTTCATCTGCTGGACGGTTTGGTCACGGGGTAAAATGTTACAAGATACGAGTTACAAGTTACGTGTATCTCGTAACCCGTAACTTGTAACTCGCATTACGTATTGGGCAACAAATAACGAAAATTTATTTCACCATGGACGATAAGAGATTCTGGGTCGGCTTCAACTTGATCAAAGGCATCGGCGCGGTGCGGATGCAGGGACTGGTCGCGTACTTCGGCGATCTCGAGTCCGCGTGGAAAGCCGCGCCGAACGAATTGGCAGAAGCAGGCTTGGGGTCGAAAGTGATCGAGCGCGTGTTGCAAGCGCGTCAAAATGTTGACCTTGATAAAGTCTGGGAGAAAATCGAGAAGCAGGGAATCAAAATCCTTACTTGGCAGGATGAGGCATATCCGCAGCGATTGAAAGAGATTGACCAGCCTCCGCCTGTGTTGTACATCCGCGGCGAATATCTACCAGACGACTTGTTTGCAGTTGCGATCGTCGGCACGCGGCGAGTGACTCCGTATGGACGACAGATCACGGAGGAGTTGTCTGCTTTTCTCGCGGCGAACGGCATGACCGTCATCAGCGGACTGGCGCGCGGCGTGGACGCGGTCGCGCATCAATCCACGTTGAAAGCGGGCGGACGAACGATTGCGGTGCTGGGCTCGGGCGTGGATAAAATTTATCCGCCCGAGCATCGCGCGTTGGCTGAACAAATGATGGAGCGCGGCGCGATCATCAGCGATTACGCGCCAGGCACGCCGCCTGATGCGTCGAACTTTCCACCGCGCAATCGAATCATTTCGGGCTTGTCGCTCGCTGTCGTTGTTGTGGAAGCGGGCGAGACAAGCGGCGCGTTGATCACAGCCGAGTTCGCCGCCGAGCAGGGACGAGAAGTCTTTGCAGTCCCTGGGAGTATACTTGCGCCGCAAAGCAAGGGAACTAACAAGTTGATTCAAAACGGCGCGCTTCCTCTGTTGAATGTGAACGATCTCATGCAAGCATTGGACATCACGCGCGTCGGCGAACACAAAGCCGCGCGTAAGATCATGCCCTCTGATGCAATCGAAGCAAAACTATTGACCGTGTTGACGAATGAGCCGATGCAGATAGATGAGATCCGCAATCAATCTGATTTGCCCATTGAGAAAGTATCCGCGTCGCTGGCGCTCATGGAATTGAAAGGAATGGTACGGCAGGTCGGTGGTATGAATTACGTCGCAGTGCGTGAGGTACAATCGGAATATAAAACAGGATAACCTCGGTGGTCGAGTAGTCCTGAGTGTAGCGGAGACGAAGGGCGTATCGAGACCACCACGCCGTAGTTATTCTTGTTACAAAAATTATTATGCGTACCTGTGGTTTCGATACGTCCCGCGAAAAGCACGCGGGAGTACTCGACCACCGAAATATTTTTGGGATAAAAACATTCGCTAATGAATCCACACACATACGCTGTCATCATGGCTGGAGGCGGAGGGACTCGTCTGTGGCCTCTCTCACGAAAAGAAACGCCGAAACAATTATTGCCTTTGCTTGGAAAAGAGACTCTCTTTCAAAGCACGGTTGCGCGGCTGGAGGCGTTGTTTCCGCCTGAACGAATATTGATCGTCACCGTTGCCGAGCAGGCGCGGGTGATGCAGGAACAAGTCCCTGCGATACCGAAAGAAAATTATTTGATCGAGCCTGCGCCGCGCGGGACAGCGTCTGTGGTAGCATTGGCGGCGGCGGTTTTGCAAAAGCGCGATCCGCAGGCGGTCATGGCGATCCAAACAGCGGATCATCACATCCGCAACAAGGATTTGTTCAAATATCTCATCGCTTCAGCGTTCGATGTGGCGGAAAAAGATTATCTCGTCACGCTAGGAATCACACCGACGTTTCCCTCTACGGGATACGGGTACATTCAACAAGGCGAGCCGTTGCCTGACGAATACAAATATCCCGTCTACATGGTGAAGCGATTCAAAGAAAAGCCAGATGAAGCCACAGCGCAACAGCTTCTCCAAAGCGGCGACCATTCGTGGAACAGCGGTATGTTCGTGTGGAAGACAAGCGCGATCATGGCTGAGTTTGAAAGGCAAATGCCCGAACTCTTCAAAGTTGTTAGCGCGATCGCGTCCGCGTGGGATACCCCAAAGCGCGAGGCTGTGATACAAGAGCATTGGTCGGGTCTGAAAAGCCAGACGATTGATTATGGGATCATGGAACACGCGGAGAAAGTAGCCGTCCTCCCCGCGGGCGGACTTGGCTGGAGCGACGTCGGCGCGTGGGATTCGTTGTTCGAGGTGTTGTTGCCCGACGCGAATGGAAATGTAGCAGTTAACGCAGAGCATATCGAAATTGACTCACATCATACGCTTGTGTACAGCGCAAATAGCGGACGCTTGATGGTGACCATTGGTATGGATAACGTGATTGTGGTAGATTCGGGCGATGTGTTGCTGGTCTGCAAGGCTGACCAAGCCCAACGCGTGCGCGATGTTGTGGAAAAGTTGAAGAAAGATAAACAGGAAAAATATTTATAAACCATGTCTTTGCGAGGGCGATGCTCTTTCGCCCGAAGCAATCTCCAAGACCATCAGGGAGATTGCTTCGTCGCAAAGAACAAGAGCGCTCCTCGCAACGACATTGACAAAGGTAATTTATGGAAGCCTATTGTATGAAATGTAAGACCAAGCGTGAGATGAAAGACCCTGCCGCGGGATTCAATGCGAAGGCGTCTCCTGTCACGATTGGCACTTGCTCCGTGTGTGGAACAAAACTATATCGCATGGGAAAGACCGACGCGCACGCGGGACTCGTCCCGCCGCCGAAACCTGCGAAAGTGGAAAAGGTGGAGAAGCGCGACGGCAAACTCGTCATCGTTGAATCGCCCGCGAAGGCGAAGACCGTCGGTCGTTTTCTCGGCAAGGGATACACGGTCCGCGCGTCGGTGGGACACGTGCGCGATCTGTTGAAGTCGCAACTCTCGGTGGATGTGGACAACGGCTTCACGCCGAAGTATCGCGTGCCGAACGAGAAGAAAGAAGTCGTCAAAGAACTCAAGAAGTTGGCGCAAAAAGCCGAAGAAATTTTTCTCGCGACCGATCCCGACCGCGAAGGCGAATCCATCTCGTGGCATTTGCTCGAGTCGGCGGAGATCGAACCCGCGCGGACGAAACGCGTCGTCTTCCATGAGATCACCGAACCTGCGATCAAGGAAGCGTTCTCGCATCCGCGCGACATCAACATGGATTTGGTGAACGCCCAGCAAGCGCGTCGCGTGCTGGATCGTTTAGTCGGCTACAGCATCAGCCCGATACTGTGGGAGAAGGTGCGCGGACGCCTGTCGGCGGGACGCGTTCAATCGGTGGCGCTCAGGCTGATCGTCGAGAGAGAACGCGAGATCGAAGCGTTCGTGCCAGTCGAGTATTGGTCCATCCATGGCGAGTTCCAGCCCGAGGGGTTGAAATCCAATTTTCTTGCGAAGCTGGCGAAGATTGACGAGAACGATCCCGAACTTTCGAGCGAAGAAATCGTCAAGCCGATCCTCGTGGATATGGAGACCGCTGCGTACTCGGTGACGAAGGTCAAGCGCGGCGAACGCCGACGCAAGCCATCCGCGCCGTTCACAACTTCGACCCTGCAACAGGAGGCTTCGCGCAAACTCGGCTTCACCGCCAAGCGCACGATGGCGCTTGCGCAGGGATTATATGAAGGACAGGACGTGGGCAACGGCGGCACGACGGGTCTCATCACCTACATGCGAACTGACTCGACCAACGTCTCTTCGCTTGCACAACAGGAAGCGCGTCAATACGTGACGGGAAAATACGGCGCAGACTTTTTGCCCGCCGAACCTCCGCAATACACAAAACGCTCTGCCAACGCGCAAGAAGCGCATGAGGCGATCCGCCCGACATCGGTGATGCGCGAGCCTGAATCAGTGAAAGAATTTCTCG
>JAJTXU010000212.1 GCA_021462845.1 Anaerolineales bacterium | reverse complement strand
TCCGCCGCTTTATCATATTCCACAACAAAAAACATCCGCGCGAGATGGGAGTGCCTGAAGTGACGGAATTCATCATCCATCTCGCAACCAAGGGAAATGTCTCCGCCTCCACCCACGCCCTCCAACGCGGCAGACTCGCCGTCAAACCCCCTCTCAACATATAACCACTAATCTCCAGCCTCTAATCTCTAATCTCTAATCTCTAATCCCCAGTCTCCAGTCTCCAATCTCCAATCCCCAGTCTCCCCCCCACAAAAAAAACGGACGAAGCCTCGTTCGCTCCATCCGTGTTCACTAATCCTCTAATTCTCTAATCCTCTGATTCTCTAATTCTCTAATTCCCCAATTCCCTAATCCTCCATTCTCTCCTCCCTCACTTATCACCTTCATACAAATACCCAGTCCCTCTCACGCTGACGATGCGATCCGAAAGCGAGGGGAACGGCTCGATCTTATGGCGCAAGCGGCTGACGAGCGGGCGCAAAATTTCAGGCGCCTCGCGTTGGGACGTGTCGTATCCCTGCACGAGCAGAACCAGTTCGCGGTGTGAATAGACTCGTCCGGGGTTTTCGATCAGCACCCGTAACAAGCGTCCTTCGGCGGGAGTGAGATGAATCACGTGATCTTTTTTGCGGATCAATCGGCGCGACAGATCGATGTACGTGCCGTCCTTCAAATTGAATTCGGCATTCCCCTCGTCCACATCGGTGGAAGCGTTTCCGCCTCGCGCCTTCAAACGCGCATCGCGGCGCGCGAGACCCTTCTTCACGCTGGCGATCACCTGCGTGGGAGAGGCGGGCTTCAATAAATAATCGTGGATGCGCAAACGCAAAGCCTGGATCGCCGACTCAGTCGTGGCGAACGCCGTGAGAAGCACGATCTCTGTCTCAGGGGAAATCTGATTCACCACCTGAACCACCTCCAGCCCATCCATGCCGGGCATGCGCAGATCGACGATCATCAACTCAACCGGGTGCGTGCGGACAAACTCGATCGCCGCCTGCCCGTTCGGCACCGAGTTGACCGCAAGCCCTTCGAGACGCAGAATATCGGTCATCGATTGCCGGGCAACCGGCTCGTCGTCCACAACTAAAATGTTCGATTTCATGGTTTGCTCCCTTGGTAACAAGAATTCTTATGCTTCCTGAATGCGATTCGGATTAATGACTCACCTTACGAGTAAGGGTCAAAATGCAAGATTTTGCAGATTAACAATTAAATCGAGCAATCCTTCCGCTTCATTTTGAACCACAGAGACACTGAGTCGCGGAGTTTTTTAATTGCTTTTTTCTGTGTCTCCGTGTCTCCGTGTCTCAGTGGTTGAGTTTATGGCTCGATTAATTTAGAAAAGAGCAATATCTCGCTTTTCCAGCCATTCTTGCGCAAGAGCGACATGAATGTCGCGTTACGGAGACTAGACTGGCTTCAACTGCGTAACATCAGTTAATTACTTCCCGATGGCAGGAATAACCGAAAACAAGCGCCGGGCTCTTTGCGGTCTACGAGATCGAGCGTGCCGCCATGAGCGGTGACGATATTGTAACTCACTGTCAGCCCCAGTCCGGTGCCTCCGTCCTTGGTGCTGAAGAACGGCTCGAAGATGTTATTACGCTGGGGTTCCGGGATGCCGGGACCATTATCGGCAAAGACCAACTCAATACCGCGGTTCTTGGAGCGCGCGCTGATCTTCAACTCGCCTCCCGTCGGCATGGCGTCTAGCGCGTTGAGGATGAGGTTGAAAAATATCTGTTGGATCTGCCCGCTCACCACATAGATCAGCGGCAATGATTCGGGCAGGTCTGTGACTATGCGGATATTGCGCTGACCAAGTTGTTGAGACGTAAGGTTGATTACATGGTTCAATAGTTCGAGTATATCCACCTCCTCAACACGCGATGCCCCGGGGCGATAAAAGTCTAACATGCGTTGCATCGTTTTCATGAGGCGGTCAAGTTCGGCGCGGGCGAGATCGAAATATTCTTTCCGTTTTTCGGCTGGCAAATCTTCCCGCCCGGCAAGATGCAAACAATTTTGCACCGATTGCAGCGGGTTGTTCACTTCATGCGCGATCGAAGCGGTGAGCCTGCCTGCCGCCGCCATTTTTTCGGCGCGCAAAAGCGCCTGTTGCGATTCTTCCACGCGGCGCACGTACTCGCGCAAGTCTGCGTACAAGCGGGCGTTCTCCATGGCGACGATCGCCTGCCGAGCCAACACGAAGAACAATTCGAGATCGGCGCCGCGAAATTGACTCACAGACGCGTCGCGCCCGGCAACCAGCACGTTGCGAATGTTCGAGCGGACGATTGGGATGAGGATGGCGGAACCAAGCCCAAGCTCGGAAAGAAGCGCCTGGGTTTCCTGTTCCCCAGGTCCGGCGGCATGGATGATGAAAGGGTTGCCATCGTCGTTCACTTGGTAAATCAAATTCGTGGCAGTAGCGTTTTCACCCACGGGCAGAGGCTTGCCAACCTGCGCAATGGCGGCTACTTGCCTCTCTTTTACTTGAAAGATCGCGGCATGTGTGCAATGCAAATGTTCGCGGATGGCGGAGAGGATCAGGTCGAGGAGTTTGTTCAGGTCGGTCTCAGCGAACAGGGATTCGGTCACATTGAATAACGGGCGCAACGCCTGAACGCGAGCCGTATCGCGCTTCCGCTGGTTGTCGATCAGCGCCTGGCGAACAGACTCAAGTAATTCGCCGTGGTTTTCAAACGGCTTGAGGAGCAACCCGTCTACACCCTGGCGTAACGCGCGGATGGCGGTTTCCACTGTTCCGAAACCGGTCATCACAAGTACGGCGATCTCAGGTTGCGCGATCTTTGCGCGCGAGATCACGTCAAATCCGTCCACCTCCGGCATCCGAATATCCACAAGGAGTAGATCATAGCGATTTTGTTGGAGGTAATTGATGGCAATCGAGGGATCGGTCAGCGCGGTGACTTCATAACTCGAACGGTCGAGGATGCGTTTGCAAAGCGAGGCGATACCGGGTTCGTCGTCTACAACAAGGATCGAAATGGGCTTCATGGTTGATTATCCACTTTTCCTTCAAACGGTTTCAACTTCCCACCGGCAACCAGACTGTGAATTTGGCGCCTTTGCCGGGTTCGCTTTCCACATCGATATACCCGCCATGGTCGGTGACAATGCCGTACGTAACCGATAGCCCCAGCCCCGTGCCGCCTCGGTCGCCTCGGGTGGTGAAGAATGGCTCGAAGATGCGCGTCTGTTCATCGGGAGAAATGCCCACGCCGGTGTCGCTCACAAACAAGGTAACCCCTTTGTGGTGATGCCGCTTTGATAATCTCGTTTCGATTTCCAGTTTGCCGCCATCGGGCATGGCTTGCAGGGCGTTATGCACGAGGTTAAGCGCCACTTGTTTGATTTGGTTGGCGTCCACCATGATCCACGGCAGGCTGGGGTCAAGTTGAACCGAGAGTTGAACCCCGCTAGTGTGAATGAGGTGGCGACTCAGCGCGACCACATCCTCGACGATCTCATTTAACGATGCCTTGGCCCGCGCGCTTTCACTTTGGCGGGCGAAATCCAACAGGCGCCGCACCACATCGCGCGCTCGATGCGCTTCTCGCACCACGAGATCGAGGTCTTTGCGCGCCTGGCTGTCTGAAGGGGTTTCTTCAAGGGCAAGTTCGGCAAAACCGGTGACTGAGGTGAGCGGGTTGTTTAGTTCATGCGCAATGCCTGCCGCCATTTCGCCAACTGCCGCAAGTTTGGCGGCTTGCACGAGGCGGCTTTCGGTTTTGCGCTGCGCTTCCATGCGTTCGCGTAATTCGCCTTGCGTTGAGCGCAGTTCGCCGATCGTCGCTTGAAAGCGCTGATATTGGTCCGCGCTGGTGATGACGCTGGCAAGGATTCCGGCGAGAGATTCAAGCGCCATAAAATCGTTATGGGTGAACGCGTTGCTCGAACTGCTTTCCACGTCGATGATGCCTAATACTTTCTCGCCATCGCGGATCGCCACGCACATTTCGGATCCCGCTTGCCAGCCATGCAGGGAGCGGTATCGGCTTTCTTGCGCCACATCGTTAACGACCAGACTTTCGCCTGTTTCGAATACGTGCCCGGTGATGCCCCCGCTGATGGGGTATTCGAAGGATTTCATCGCGCGTCGGACTACATTCTGGCTTGTGCCGCCAAACCCGCCGATGGTCAACGCTCCCTGCGTGTCGGCAATGAAGACCGCCGCAAGTTCGTATGCGAAGTATCGAGCGAGCAATTCCGCCGAGATCTCCGCCACTTGAGGAGCATCGGTCAAGCCGATCACCTGCTGTACCACCTCGTGAATTAGCCCAAGATTTCGGGCGCGCCCTTCCGCCTCTTCGCGCAATCGTGAATAATCAACGAGGCTGGCGAGATGACTCGCAATGACCGCCATGAGGCTTTCATCATAAAAATCGAACGCTTCGTTTTTTGGCGCTTCCACGCACAACATACCGATGGTCTGCCCGCGAAACCTCAGCGGAAGGTATAAGCCCGATGCCGCGCCCTTGTGCACTGGCGTCATCTCTTTGAGTTGAGGGTCGCCCAGCCTTGCCTTTTGTTGTTGGCTCAGCAGCGTAGCGTACTTTTTCTCTTGCGCGTTGCGAATGGACAAGTTCATATTGCCGTCCTGAGATCGGTATTCGTGGATCAAACGATTATCGGAGGAGAGCAGGAAGAGCGCAATCAGTTCCGTGCCGAATCCTCGGGCGAGCAAAGCGAACATGCGACGCGCAATCTGGTCGAGATTGCGTCCTGAGGATACGGTAAGGGCGAAGTCGTTTAACATGGCGAGACGGCGCAAGTGGCTCGCCATTTCCGCAAAGGTAATGATGGTCTCGATGACAGGCGCTGACTGAGTGACGAGATCGATCAGCCGGGCCCACTCGTCGCGTTTGAATATGCTTGTTCGCCAGACCGCGAGACTGCCGATCACCCGTTGACCGATCACGATGGGGATACACGCCCAAAGCTTTGTATTGCTCTTCAAGCCTTTATGAGGAATTTCAGCCCAGAGGGCGTCGTCTCGGTTGACGACCATTGGAGTGAGGTTGCGGTTCATCCGGCGCAACAGCGGGTTTGTATCGATTAAAAGGTCGGTATCGGCGAGGTGAGCCGCATTCCATTGCGCGCGGATTTCAAACGAGTCGCCGCGACGGATAGCCAGCCAGGCTCCCTGTACAGAAACGAGGCGTATAAACGAGGTGAGCGCCCGGTCCAGGGCGCGAGGCATATCAAACGGGTTTTCAGAATCCAAGTCGGGAACGAGAAGCGACGCGGCAACGGATGCGGTGGCAGAGGTATCGGCCGTTGATTTATTTCCGTTCATCCCAAGCGCCACCAGCCGCCATAGTCGTTGCGAGTTGCTGGAGAGTTGGTTCGCGCCCACCAGGATCACGCCGGTTGCCTCAGCCAATGGGAACGCGTTTAACCGTCCCGTTTCGACCCCGCTGGATTCGGGAAGCGAGACGGAGCGGCTCTGCCTGCCGCTCACTGCGCCGCATAACCACGAATCCACCTCGGCCTTGGAGAGAAATTCAATCAGCGCGGCTTGATTCTTTTTAGGAAGGTGATGGCTTTCAAGGATATGCCACGACCCAGCCTCGCGTTCGACCAACGCGCTCCACGCTGTTTCCTCGGCGAGTTGGCTGGCTTCTTTGAGTTGAAATTCAATATTACTTTGGGAAGGCATCTTGCATGAATTATACAGCAGGATACGGAGTGTCTCTTACCCTGTGCTAGGGCTATCGCATGGTCTTCTCAAAGATACTGTTGGCAAACCGGAAGAAAAGCGGAGAGGTCAACAGACGCTAGGGGAAAGAATCACTAAGCCGGGTGCAAAGTCCAACTTTTTGG
>JAJTXU010000211.1 GCA_021462845.1 Anaerolineales bacterium | reverse complement strand
AAACTCGCGCGACGACGGCTCGCCGTTCAACTCCACTTCGCGGATCTCGGAGACTGCCTGACCCATTCCCTGTGAATAAATTTGACTCCCATCCGTTGCGGATAACGCGACGAACGCGCCGAACTCGCCGCCTGTCAGGATTTCGCTATTGCCGTCGGAGTTGAAGTCGAACGCGCGCATCCTTCGCAGGGACTCTTGCTCGGTCTCCCAAACTTTTTGCCCATCTTCATCTAAAACCACAACCGAGCCGTCATGCGACGCGGCGGCGAGATGCGTCTGACCGTTGATCAGCGCATCGTCGAGTCCGCGGATCTCTTCGCCGCCGACGGAATAATTCCACAAGGGCTGACCGCTCAGGCTCAACGATTGGAGTCCGCCGCCAGAATCGCCGAGGACGATCTGAGGTCCAGAGGGGAAGCGGAGAATCGCAACGCGCGCGGGGAGTCCGACAGTCAGACTCTGTGCGAGGGTTGAGACTTGCCCGTCAATGATCGTGTCTACCGCGTAGCCTGAGTCGCCGAGATAAAAGACGACCAGATCTTCGCGGTTGTCGCCATTCACATCACCCAGCGTGGTTTTTGGATATTGATAATCTTTCGTGAACAAAACATTTCCGCTGCCATCGAAGATCGTCACGTTATTCGCATTTTGAATGAAGAGCTCATCGTTGTCGTCGCCCATCAAATTGATGACCTTCATGCTTTCGGCGGTATCGTAACTCTGCGACCAAACTTGATCCGCGCCGAACTTTTCCGCCTTTGCTAATCCGCTGAACGAAAATAACGCGGCAACCACCATGACGAGACAAACCAAAACGAACGCAACCACGAACGGAATAATTTTGCGACTCATTTACGCCGCCTTTCTTTGCAGGAGGGTGTAAGCAGACTTGAGAATTTGCAAGATGTTTTCATGTTCCACTTCTTCAAAAGGTGAGTTGGCGACGAATGAGATCATGCCGCCTTCGGTGCTTAACTGGCTGATGGTGAATTTGCCGATGTTGAGTCCTTGCTTGAACTCGTTACTAGTCTTGGCAATTTTATATACTTCGGGGTTCGGCACGATTCTAATTTTCAGGTCATGCGCCGTGCCTTTGAACTTTTCGGGCTTGCTCTTCATCTTGCCGCTGATGCGACTGCGCTTCCAATACGATTTCCGTTTCTTCGATTTTTGTATCCCTGAAACGCGCAGGACACTTCCATCATAGAGTTTGGCTTTGAGCGCGAGCCACTCGTCGCGGAAGTATTCTGTGGTGCGCCCTTGCGCATCGTTGGCGGAACGAGCCACTTTGGTGGGGAGCAGAAAACCTGTAAGGTCGAGATGGCCCAAGTAGGTCGAGTCAGGCTTGAGGTCGTCGCGAAGCGTGAAGAGGAGGTCGCGCGTCCCGTTGTAGCGAGTCGAAAAGTCGTATGAATCGCTCTTCCGCAAGCCGCGCGCCATCACGATCGCCGCGATCCACAACGCGACTCCGCCGCCCGTGAAGACGACCGAAAAATATCCGAGTAAAGACAGGATGACGTCAATCAGCATCAAGGCGACGCCCGCGAAAAAGATCAGCATGGGAACCCAACGCCATTTGTCGCCCGCCTTTTCGGTTTTGTTCACGTCGAGGCGAAGTTTGTTCATCCCTTGAATAATGGACGCGGGTTTGTCGGCGAGCGAGATATACACGGGCAGGAGTTGTTTCTTGCCGAGCGAAGTTGTTTGATTCACGCGTTTGCGCGCGGTGTTTAATAAATAGAAAAAGATGATCAGCACGAGAACGAGCAGGATCGCGCCGCCGCAAAGAAATGCTTCCATGAATGCTCCTTTGAAAATCTCCGTTTATAATCTCAACATGCCTCGCGTCCTCTACACCGCCTTCGACATCGTGCCAAGTCCAAAGGGCGCGTCCACACATATTTTGCATAACATTCGCGGGCTAGTCAATGGGCAATTTGATGTCCATTTGGTTACGCCCAACGACGGCGTGCTGCCGACCGAAGACATGATCGAGGGGGCGCGAGTCACTCGCATCTCGCAAGACCTCTCGCAAAATTTTCTGGCGCGAGCCACGCATTTTGGCAAGGCAGTCTTCAATCAGATCTTGTTGCATCCCGATTACAACGTCGTCCATTATCGAAACATTTGGGATGGGCTCGCCATCGCGCAAAACAAAAAGCGTTTCGGCTACAAAACCCTCTTCGAGGTCAACGGACTTCCTTCGATTGAACTCAAATATCATTACCCTGGAATTGATTCTGAACTACTTACTAAGATCAAAGAACAGGAAATTGCGACTCTTCATCTTTCGGATGCGATCATCTGCCCCTCGAACGTGACCCGCGACTACATCGCCTCGCTCGGACTCCCCTTGAAGCTGGTCACAGTCATCCCGAACGGAGTTAGCCCTTCGGACTTTTCCGCGTCACCATTGCCCAGCCGCGCGGATCGAATCCCCACATTGCTATACATCGGCACCCTCGCTGATTGGCAGGGACTCGAAGTTGTCGTCAAGGCGTTGCCCAAAATACTCGAACAACGAGCGGTTCGACTCCATATCGTTGGACGTGGACGCTCGCGGCAGAGAAAATTTTTAGCGAAACAGATTCGTAAACTCGGTGTGGAAGAGAGCGTGACCGTCCAGCCCGCTGTGCCACATCACGAAATTCCCGCGTTGATCGCCAGCGCGGACATTTGCGTCGCGCCGCTGGGATTCAACGATCGCAACGTCACGCAAGGCGCGTGTCCGATCAAGGTGTTGGAGTACATGGCGGGCGGGCGTCCGCTGTTGGCGTCGAACCTGCCTATCGTCCGCGAGCTCGCGCGAGAAGATGTGGACGCGCTGTTGTTTTCTCCCAACGACCCCGAAGATTTTGCTAAACAAGCGCTGTTGTTGTTGAACGACTTTGACTTATCGAAACGGCTAGCCGACTCCGCCTCCGAACGCGCGTTGACAAAGTTCACATGGCATGAGTCGCAGAAGAGATTGTTGAAGGTGTATCAAAAACTACTGGCGTAAAACCTGTCAGGTTTGTTCATGGTGTGTGATACACTCCACGCCGAGGTGTTGGAAAAGTAGATCACAGCCAAAACAAATCTTTATAAGCAACACGAAAGGATAAGGGATGTGCAAAAACAAATTTTTCATTTGGGTACTTTTGATGGCGATCGTTATGAGCGGCTGTAATCCGAAACCAAACTTGGCGGAGGGAAAGCGGGTGGTCGGATACTATGCCCAGTGGGTTGCGAATCAACGCGGCTATTTTGTCTCCAATATCCCGGCAGATAAACTCACTCATATCAATTATGCATTTGCGAATGTGACTGACGATGGCAAATGCGTTCTCGGCGATATTGCCGCCGACACCGGGCGAGTGTATACCGCGGAAGAGAGCGTGAGCGGGAAAGCCGACTCAACCGACCCGACCGCTTTGCACGGCAATTTCAATCAACTGTTGCAGTTGAAAGAAAAATACCCGCACATTCAAACGCTCATCTCGGTGGGCGGCTGGACGTGGTCGGAGAATTTCTCAGACGCCGCGCTGACAGACGAATCCCGCAAAGCGTTCGTCCAATCGTGCGTTGACCTTTTCCTCAAGCAGTACAAAGGCGTTTTCGACGGCATTGACATTGATTGGGAGTATCCCGTCAGCGGCGGGGAAGAGCCGAATCGCGCGCGCCCGGAAGATAAACAGAATTTCACTTTGCTATTGGCTGAATTCCGCAGTCAACTGGATGAGTTGGGCAAGGCGGATGGCAAGCAATATCTGCTGACGATTGCCGCGCCGGGCGGAGGCGATAACAACTCCAACTACGAGTGGGCTGAACTGAGCAAGTCCCTTGATTGGATCAACGTGATGACCTATGACCTGCACGGCGTTTGGGAAACCAAGACGAATTTCAACGCGGCTCTTTATTCTTCGTCGGGCGATCCGGGGAGCGGCTCGCAAACTGTGGATGGGAGCATCCGCAGCTACTTGAGCGCAGGCATCCCGTCGGAGAAGATCGTGTTAGGCGTCCCGTTCTATGGGCATGGCTGGCAAGGTGTCCCTGAAACAAACAACGGTCTATTTCAGGCGAATACAGGCGGCGCGCCCGGCAAATACGAGTCGGGCTCCTTTTACTACACCGAACTCAAAGCCGATTACTTCGACACGTATACCCGTTACTGGAATGAAGAAGCGCAAGTTCCGTGGCTGTACAATCCGTCCACGAAAATATTCATTAGCTACGATGATCCCGAATCAATTGCGGCAAAAGCGGGATATGCAAAAGACCAAAACCTCGGCGGCGTGATGATCTGGGAATTGAGTCAGGGCGACGACGATATGCTGAACGCGATTCAGGCCGGCTTTGAGAAGGGCGGCTTGCCTCATATCGTCCCGACGGTGGACCCCGATGCGTTGTTAGTTCCGCGTCCGTTCACGATGGAACTCCACAGAATCAGCGGCATCACGATTGACGGGAAACTCGACGATTGGTCCCCCGAGCCGAACTTCGTCTTGAACGACGCGTCGCAGATCGCTCATACGGTCGCGCCCGATAGTTGGAAAGGTCCGCAAGACCTTTCTGGTGAAGTTTGGGCAGGATGGTCTGAGGAGGGATTGTATTTCGCCCTCAAGGTGGTGGACGACGCGCATTATCAAACCGTCGCCGATACCGATCTCTGGCACGGCGATTATGCGGAATGGCAATTCGATACGCAACTTGAGCGGGATTACAACGAGCCCGGCATGAACAACGACGATTACCAGATCGGCGTTTCGGTCGGCGATTTTGCCGGCGTTCCCCCGATTGCCTTCGCTTGGTTCAACGGACCAGACGCTTCGAATGTGATGGCGATCCAGCAGGCTCAAGTGCAAACCCCGGATGGGTATATCCTTGAAGTGTTCTTCCCGAAGGAACTCCTCAAAGAATTAGATCTATCCGAAGGCGCGGTATTTGGGATGAACGTCAGCCTGAGCGATACGGACAGCGCAAGCACGCAACAGAAAGTGATGTTGTCCACTTCGGCGACACGCATCTACACCGACCCGCGCACGTTTGGAAAGATCGTTCTGGTGAAGTAGGATTGTTCTCTAAACAAAAAGGCCTCATAAGTCTCTGAGACTTGTGAGGTCTACTTTTTTAACTCGTCAACGATTTGATCTTGCCGATGAACTCGTCCATGCCGAAGGGTTTGGTGATGTAATCCGTCGCGCCGACGCGTTTGGCTTTCTCTTTGCTTTCGGCGTCGTCCTTCGCGCTCACGATCACAATGGGTATTTTTGCGAATTTCGGATCGTTGCGCAGGAGTTCGCACAGTTCAAAACCCGTCAGGTCGGGCATCATCAAGTCCAGCGTGATCAGGTCAGGGTTCACGGAATGCGCAGTCTCGATGGCTTTCAAACTGTCGTTGACCGTCGTCGGCTGGTGTCCGTTCATGCTGACAAGCACTTGCATCAAGTTGGTGATGGTGACATCGTCGTCCACGATGAGAATTTTAGGCATGGGGGGTATCTTACCAAGCGATTGCCGAATAGGGAAGCCAACAAAGGCGGGGAGCGCTTTACAAAAACGTTTATGCCTCGCGGTCTTTTTGCGTTTTGATCTCGCCCGCGAGATAGGCTTTGATCAACGCTTGCACGCAGGCGTCGTCGAAATGCGACCCCGAATCCTTCTGCATTTTGTTCAAGACTTCTTCCACGTCGAGCGCGCCGCGATAGGGACGGTCGGAGGTCAGCGCGTCGAACACGTCGGAGACGGCGACGATTCTTCCGAACAGGGAGATCTGGTCGCCCGTAAGATGGTTTGGGTAACCCGTCCCGTCCATGTGTTCGTGGTGTTCCGCCAGCGCGGGGATTTCATTCCGCAACAAGCGCACGTTTTTCATGATCTCCGCGCCGATGGCGGGATGCTGTTTCATTGTGTTGGTCTCGTC
>JAJTXU010000210.1 GCA_021462845.1 Anaerolineales bacterium | reverse complement strand
GCAGGGATGGACGCTCTTCCCGCTTGGCTCGCTCAATCTGGGCATGTCCTCGCTGGGAAGCCTTATCATTCTTGTCATCGGCGATTGGCTCAGTCGCATCGAGCCGAAAGAGGAAAGCACGGTATAATCTGCGCCTGTTGAAACCAAAACTTCGGAAGTCTCATTCAGACTTCCGAAGTTCATATCTGAAAAGAAAGAACCATGGAACAACTAAAATTTCTAATTGACTTTATCCTGCACATTGACGACCACTTGAGGAATATCATCCTGGATTACGGCGTCTGGACGCACGGCATCCTGTTCGCGGTGATCTTCATCGAGACAGGTTTGGTCGTCATGCCGTTCTTGCCCGGCGATTCGTTATTGTTCGCGGCGGGCGCGTTCGCGGCGGACGGCTTGCTGAACGTGTGGGGCTTGATCGTTTTGTTGATCGTCGCGGCGGTGTTGGGAGACGCGGTGAATTATTCCATCGGGCATTATCTTGGCGAGCGCGCGTACAACATCAAATGGATCAAAAAGGAATACATCGAAAAGACCCACGCCTTTTTTGAAAAGCACGGCGGCAAGGCGATCTTTCTGGCGCGCTTCGTTCCCATCGTCCGCACGTTTGCGCCGTTCGTCGCGGGCATCGGCAAGATGTCGTATGCCTACTTCGCCACGTACAACATCGTGGGTGGCGTCACTTGGGTTGTGCTTTTCACATTGTTGGGTTATTTCTTTGGCAGGCTTGAATTTGTACAAAAGCACTTTGAGCTGGTCATCATCGTCATTATCCTGATGTCGGTCGTTCCGATGGTCGTTGAATGGTGGAAGGCGCGGCGCGAATCGAAAATGGAAAAGGCAAATGCAGAGACGCCCTAAGGCGTCTCTTTTTTCGTATGAAATGGCTCGCGATCCTTTTCGCCCTCTTCATTGCCATCATCATCGTCCTTGCGGATGCGGGCAAACTCGGCATCCTCGGTTTCATCAACCAGATTCCCTACGGCGACAAAGCGGGACACTTCATCCTCTTCGGGATTCTCACCCTGCTCCTCGACCTGACCTTCCTCCGCTCGCTTCCGAATCGGGACCCCAAACTGATCGCGCTTTCAGTCGGCTTGACTCTCGCCCTCGTCATCGGCGCGGAAGAATACTCGCAACAATTTTTCAACAGCCGCACATTCTCGTTGCTCGATCTCGCGTTCAGTTACGCGGGCGTGATCTTCTTCTCGTGGGTGGCGTTACGAATGAAACGATAGAAGACGATGTTATCCTGTCTCTACGCTTGCCTTTTATTCCTCATCGCCTCCGCCACCCCATGCGACATTTCATCCTCCCGCCCTTCTAGATTCGCAATGATATTTTGGTAATCCTCATTGTCGCGGTTTTGGCTCAACTTGTAGTTCGCATCGAACCGCGTCACTTCGATTTGAAACGCGACGACACCTTTGATTTCCTTCGCTACAAAATCCTGCGGCAGGGTCTCTATTTTGTAATGCGCTGTCGTCTCATGGCGATCTGTCAGCCGTTTGAGAATATGATATGCCTCGTCATAGTCTTCGACAATTCGCGTTTTGCCATAGACGTGAACCGCTTGATAATTCCACGTCGGCACGTTGACGTGGTTGTACCACGTGGGTGAAATGTACGTGTGCGGTCCGTGAAAGATGGTCAGCGTTTCCGCATTTTTCTCAAACGTTTTCCACAGCGGATTCGCCCTCGACATGTGCCCATTGATGAAAATCCGCTCGCCTTCTTCAAAGACCTCCACCAACAAATGACTCGCCGTCGGCTTCTCGCCATCATACGTCACAAGAATCGCAAACTCATTCTGCTTCAAAAACTCAATGATCTTGGCTCGATCTTCTTCACGATATAACTTCGGTGTATACATTTTCCTCCGTTGGATATGTCACCCGCCCAAAAAGCATCGAGACGACGCGATGGAGCGATTTCTAGCGACCAAGGGTCTCTTTGACGTGACAGAGATTCTTCGCTTCGCTCAGAATGACATGCATCAGATATATGATCAAGTCGAGTATAACGCAACAATCTCCAATCTCTAATCTCCAGTCCCCAATTCTCTAATCCTCCAATTCTCATCTTTCCTCAATTACAACTTGCCAATTACTCCACCCCCCTCAAACGGTATAATCCTCCCCAATGAAAAAATACATCCTCTTCACCGTCTTCATCTCCGGCATGACCACCCTCGCCGCCGAACTCGCGGCGGGACGCCTCATCGGCAATGTGTTCGGCACGAGCAACATCGTCTGGGCGAGCATCATTGGGCTGATCCTCATCTATCTCACCTTCGGCTATTTCCTCGGCGGCAAATGGGCGGACGCGCACCCGACTCCCGCCGCAATGTACCGCGTCCTCGCGTGGGGCGCGTTCACGCTGGGACTCGTCCCCTACATTGCGAGTCCCGTCCTCCGCGCCGCCGCAACCGCGTTCGACGCATTGCAAGTCGGTATCCTCGGCGCGTCATTTGTTGCGGTGTTAATTCTATTCATTGTTCCAATTACCTTACTTGGGACGATCTCTCCGTACGCGATTCGTCTCACCGTTGACGACACCTCCCACGCGGGACAGATCTCAGGGCAAATCTACGCGATCTCAACCCTCGGCTCATTCATCGGAACGTTTTTGCCAACACTCGTCACCATCCCCGCGATTGGGACAAAGAATACATTTTTGTTGTTCAGCATGATCCTTTTGCTGGTCGCGCTCATTGGGCTGGCGCGTTTTGCAAGTCAACGCGACATGCTCAAATATATTTGGATGCCGTTCGTATTAATCGCGTTAGCACTGCTGACCGCGAATCAATCGTTGAAAACGAGCGCGGCGCAGGTTTATGAAACCGAGTCGGCGTACAACTACATCGAAGTGTTGAATCAAAACGGCTTTATGATTCTACGTCTCAACGAGGGACAAGGCGTCCACTCGATCTATCACCCCGACACACTGCAATATAACGGACCGTGGGATCAATTCCTCGTCAGCCCGTATTTTTACGCGAACCGCAAGCCATCGGATATAAGACGTGTCGCCATCGTCGGTCTCGCGGCGGGGACGACCGCGCGGCAGATGACCTCCGTCTACGGAAACATTCCCATTGACGGCTATGAACTCGACCCGAAGATCGTGGAGGTAGGGAAAAAATATTTCGACATGAACATGCCCAACTTGAACGTCATCATCGGCGACGGGCGATTGAATCTCGAACGAAGCGAACAAAAATATGACATCATCGCCGTGGATGCCTACCGCCCTCCATACATCCCTCCGCACATGACGACGCAGGAATTCTTCGAGATCTGCGCCTCACGTCTGACGGAGAACGGAGTGCTAACCATCAACTCTGCCTCCGTCCCCGGCGACCGCCGCCTCATCAACGGACTCGCCACCACGATGTCAACTGTCTTTCCTTCCATTTATACAGTGGACATTCCAGGCTCGTTGAACACGATGATCTTCGCCACCAAGCAGGAGACTATCCCTGAAAACTTTGCCATGAATTTGCTGGCATTATCGAATGATCCATCGGTCAATCCATTGCTCATCACAACTATGACCGTCACATTCGCCAACCTCAAGACGGGATTCGAGCCAACCACCGTCTTCACCGACGACCACGCGCCTATCGAATGGATCGTCAACGATATGGTGATTCGATTCATTCTTGAAGGCGGAGCGGAATATTTGGAATAGAAAAGCCCCAAATTTTCATTCGGGGCTTGCTTAACCCAAAGACATAATAATGTTTTTAGTAATGTATTTCGTAACGATTTACAGTGGGCCGCCATGTATTATTAATGGTTTTAAAATCATGCTGGCCTAGATCTTGCAATTGTATCGAGGATGAGCAAAAGGCATATTGAATGCCAGCAAAGGACCGCTGGAACGAATTTGTGTTAGTGTTTACTGCACCTACTGACGATTGAAAACGGGTAGTATAGGTATTGGATGGAGCGCAATACTGCCGAACTGTCCACCACGTATAACCAATTTGTCCTATTCCAAGGTCACACTGGCTTCTTACGTACGCAGTCCAAGTAGATCCTTGAGTGATAGTTTTTGATGCTGTGCAATTTGCATCTCCTACCCCGCCGCTCGTCGAGGATGTTCCTGCAAAAACGACAATTGGCGCTAAGACACTTGTGATTAAGACCAGCAGAATAGCAAGACGGAAATTTCGTTGGAGCGATATCATGGCTGCGCCTCTCGATTATCTTTTTGGGTAAAGTATTCTAGCACGTTGCTGGGTGGCTCATAACCGATCCTGATCTCCTCTATGAGAACACTTGATACACGTCGAGACCCATCTTCCAAATTTGCAATCTGCATTACACTGACGATAAACCCTGTTGCATTGTCAAACACAAATTCAAATTCCATCGAAAGAAGTTTCTTTAAGTAATCCAGCGTTTTTAGTGGCTGTTTCTCTACATGTGTAATTTTGAACTGAATAGATTCTTTCCCATCTTTATCGATTTTTTCGCTTTTGAGGTCGGGAAATTTCATGTGATACGCCAATCCATAATCAGGCACAAATATATATGGTTCGGTTGGGATAATTTCGTCCACCGTCGTATTCCATGCCGTGCCATTACTAAACATACCTACCTGGATGATCTGACCGTCTTCTGTCCGTTCAACACTTATTGACTTCTCTACCATGCCTGAGGAGTTAATGTACCACCACGATTCTGATCGAGAGTTTACAAGAGGCAGTACGTCTTTCTCTGTGGGGGCGTCAACGTCGTACTGAACATGATCGCGAATATAAAACCACCCTTCTTTTCCCATATTGCTGAGCGCTTTTATTTTCAATTGATCGTAAAGCACTGTATTTGGATATAAAAGCGAATATTCGCCAATTTTTATCGCGCTTCTTGCAGACACTTCGCTAATACGGGTGTTCACGGCTACAACGTTATTTACGATAAAACTTGCCGACATTAAAACAACTGCCGCTACGAGAAACAACTTTGTTTTTTTCATACCTACTCCTTTAACTTAATCTGATCGGATACGCTCCAATCATATCAGTGCAAGATTTGCCGTCAACTACGGATTCCCGAAACTTGTTAATTTTTGAACAAAGTAAAGAGTTTCAATACTGCCTCGGTTCGAGAACATACTCCCAACTTTTGATAAATGTGTGTCAGGTGATGTTCAATGGCGCGCGTTGAAACAGCAAGTTGCAAGGCAATCTCCTGCGTACTTTTGCCTTCGAGCAACAAAAGAATCACATCCATTTCCTTATCGGTAAATTGGCGCTGTTGATTTTCCATATCACTGCCTCCTTCAATGAATTAAAACTTCCCTGTCAGCAAATTTGCTTATATCACAAGGTGTTTTTTTTACATAGGAGATTAGTACCGTAATACATAAATTTGTCTTACAATAAGACAAATATGAAAAACAAAATGTTCCAAATCCTTTCCATCCTCATCACCCTTTTGATCCCTCTCGTTCTAATCGGGCTGGGATTGCGTCTTCTGCTAACGACAACCTTCCTCCAGATCGAATACAACATGCCGTACTTCCCGCCCGATGAATACGGCTTCACAAAAGAAGACCGCTTGCAGTGGGCGCCGTACGCGTTGAAGTATCTCGTCAACAGCGCGGATATTTCCTATCTCGGCGATCTCACATTCGAGGATGGGACTCCGTTGTACAACGAGCGTGAGTTAAGTCACATGGAGGATGTCAAGCGCGTAACAAAGGGCACGTTGAATGTTTGGTATGCGACTCTCGCTGTTTTGCTCGCGCTGGGGATTTGGGCAAGAGTCGCTCACTGGGAGCAGGCGTACCGTCGAGGCTTGAGGCGAGGCGGATGGTTGATGGTAGGGCTGGCGGTCGCTATCGGCTTGATCGTCATTGTGGGAATCGTTGTCAATCCGAATGTCTTCTGGGGATTCTTCACGGCGTTCCATAAATTATTTTTCGAAGGCGACTCGTGGCTGTTCCTCTATTCCGATACGTTGATCCGCCTGTTCCC
>JAJTXU010000021.1 GCA_021462845.1 Anaerolineales bacterium | reverse complement strand
GAACCAGTTCGAGATTCCCACCTACGCGATCAAGGGCGAGGACAAGGTCACATACTTCAAGCACATCCGCGCCGCGCTCGAACACAAACCGCACATGACCATGGATGACGGCGCCGACCTCGTTTCATCATTGTTCTTCATCGAGATGGGACGCTTCGAGAAACTTGAGGCGTCTCTCGCGTCATGGGCAAAGGGACTTTCCGACGATGAGCGCAAGGAAATGTTGAAGGGCGTGATCGGCGGCACCGAAGAGACGACCACGGGCGTGATCCGTTTGAAGGCGATGGAAAAAGATAATGTGTTGAAGTTCCCCGTCATTGCCGTGAACGATGCGATGACCAAACACTTCTTCGACAATCGTTATGGCACGGGTCAATCCACCATTGACGGTATTATCCGCGCGACGAACGTTTTGCTCGCGGGCAAAGTTTTCGTTGTGGCAGGCTACGGCTGGTGCGGACGCGGTCTCGCGTCCCGCGCGCGCGGCATGGGCGCGCAGGTCGTCGTCACCGAAGTGGACCCGATGAAGGCGCTCGAAGCGGTGATGGACGGCTATCAGGTCATGCCGATGAACGACGCCGCCAAACTCGGCGACTTCTTCTGCACCGTCACGGGCGATCTCAATGTGATTGACGAACATCACTTCAAGGCGATGAAAGACGGCGCGATCGTCGCCAACTCCGGTCACTTCAATGTGGAGATTAACATCCCCGCGCTGGAGAAGATGTCCGTTGGCAAGCCCAGCCTCGTCCGCCCGTTCGTGGATCAATACACAACGAAAGACGGACGCAAGATCAACATCCTCGGCGAAGGACGACTCATCAACCTCGCTTCCGCCGAAGGGCATCCTGCCTCCGTCATGGACATGTCTTTTGCCAACCAGGCTTTATCCGCCGAATTCATGGCGAAGAATGCGGATAAGTTGGAGAAGAAAGTCTACTCCGTCCCCGCTGAGATCGATCACGAGATCGCCCGCCTCAAACTCGAAGCGATGGGCGTGAAGATTGATAATCTCACCGCCGAACAGCAGCACTATCTCAACTCGTGGGAAGAGGGAACGTAGTTCGATTTGCGATTGACGATTTTGGATTTACGACAGCGTACCCGATAGGGTATTAAGCCTCGCGGATGCCGAAGGGTCCGCGAGGCTTTTGTTTGGCGTATAATTGACGCGGAGGCACTCATGGAGACAATTACCGTTCAAGCCGTGTATGAGAAAGGCGTGTTGAAGCCGCGAAAAAAACTGGATTTGCCTGAGCATAGCGTGGTCGAGATTCGGGTGGAGACTGCTCGAGCGCCAAAACAGAAAACACCTTTTGCCTCGTTAATTGGCATTTGGGAGCGCTTACCCGAAAACGAACATCGCGACTTGGAAAAAGCGCTCGCTCGAACGCGAAAGCGGTCGAACTTGAAGGTAAAGAAACTTTCAAAGATCATGAAGTAGCCCGGGGTATGCAATGGCTACTTATATGACAGATACCCACAGTCTGCTTTGGGCATTTACAAAACCGCGCAAACTGGGAGATCGTGCGCGTCAGGCTTTCGAGGAGATTGCAAACGGCCAGTCACGGCTGTTAATCCCTGTAATTGTCTTGGCAGAATTGATCTTCACAATTGAGAACAAACCTGTTGAAGCGGATGTGGATGAAATCCTTGTCAGAATCAAGGGCAGCCCAAACATTGAGTTCGTTGATTTCGATCTTCAATCCGCATTAGCCTTGCGCGCACTGACCGCGATTCCTGAAATGCACGACCGCATGATCGTGGCAAGCGCGATTCAACATCATGCGGCTCTTATTACCTTTGACGAGGTTATTACTATATCTGGGTTGGTGGAAGCAATTTGGTAGAGATCTAATTGCCGTCATAAAGCCTCGCGGATTGAAGAGTCCGCGAGGCTTTTCTTGTTTATTGCCCGATACGTGTCGCGTCTCTAATTCTTATTGCACGAAAAATTAACCCCAACGACATTGCTGGCGTGACCAGCCTGGTCGTGAATGACCACGCCGATCGCCACGTCGTATTGTTTTGAACCGCACGCCCATTGCCCGGTGACGACACTTCCATTTTTCTGTTTGGTAGACGGGGTGATCGCAACATCTTTGATGTTGCCTGTTACCTGTACTGAGGTGCTTATCAGTTGAAAATCAACCAAATTTGCATCGCCTTCCGCATCGTAGTAATAAACGTCCAGATAAGCGATCAAACCGCCGGAGGATGCGTCGAAACGCACAACGACACGGTCAATCACGAGTCCGGTTGCTACGGGGGGGATGGCGGTGGGCGGAGCCTCGACCTCTTGCACGCTGGATGCGTCGCCAATCACGGTTGCGAATTCTCCCCAAAGCCAGCAAGTCTCCGCCGGCTTGTTGGGGTTCTTGATGATCCAGTAATTGGCGGATGAGTTCTTGCCGATAACTTCCGCTTGCAAGCCCGCCTTCAATGCGCCGACGATCTCGTATGCCTCGCCGGGACCCGAACGGCAATTTATATCCGTGCTAGCCATGACAACAACTTTTGACGGCGTCGCCGTGAATACCGGCGCGGAGGTGAAGGTCGGCTCCGGTGTGGACGTGGGGGCGAGCGCGGTTTGCGTCAACGCTTGAAGCGCCTGCGCTTGTGCGGTGACGGTCAATGCGAGATCGGGACCCGCAGTCGGTGCAATTGTCGGCTCGCCTGTTGGCGCGGCGCACGCCGTGAGGATCAGGGCGAAGAAAATGGCGATGCGCGTTATGTTCTTTTGATTCATAGTTCTCCTATTGATTCTACTCGGTCGGATGAAATTCTTTCATCTTGCTAACGGGCGCATTAGAGAATGTGTCCTACGCTTCTGCTGTTCAAACGACCGCAAAGCAAATCTTGTTCCAGAAATATCAGAAGCCTTATAACATACAATCATGAACGCTTCTTAACCTTCGCGATGATTCCCCCAATGAATTGAGACAATGGTACTACTGTCGAGTATCCGCCTTGGATCATGACCAAAACATCACGATGCTCCTTTGAGATAGATTCCCGTTGGGTCGAGTTCGTCGCGTAGGATGCGGAGTTCCGCCTCGGTGACCGGGGCAGTCGTCCCGACGTGTGAAGCGGATTTCAAATCCCAGCCGGTGTTCGTCCGCGCTTCCTCCGCCGTTTTGCCTGGGTGCAATTGCGCGAGGATCATCTCGCCCGATTCATCCGGCTCCATGATGCCGATGTCGGTGACGACGGCGAGCATCCCGCCGCCGCGCAAGCCAGCCTGTTCGCGGTCGCCGCGCCCGCCGATGAATCCAGCCGAGGTCATGAATTCAACTTTTTCAGGGAAGCGCCGCTTTTGATGCGGGGTCATGATGTAACAGCGGTTCGCCCACGCCGCGATCTCTTGCGAGCCGCCGGAGCCGGGCAAACGCACTTTTGGTTTTTCGTATCCGCCGATGACGGTTGCGTTGATGTTGCCGTACTTGTCAATTTGCGCGCCGCCCATAAAGCCGACGTCCACGTTGCCGCGTTGGAGATAATTTGTGAAAATATCGTACATGCTCACAACGGACAACGCGCCGCTGACCAATGTCGGATCGCCGATCGAAAGTGGCAATCGCGCAGGCTCCGCGCCGATCACGCCCGCTTCGTAGATCATCACGAGGTTTGGCGCGTGCGTTCTCTTCGCAAGATTACACGCGAGATTCGGTTGACCGACTCCCACGAACACAACATCGCCATCGCGCAACAGCCGCGCGGCGTTGATGATCATTAATTCAGCAGATGAATATTTTATTTCGCTCATGTGTTTATCTCTGACATGTCACCCTCCCGAAGGACATCGGGAGAATGACATTACAAAAAGTTTGCTTGCTTACCTAATATCTTCCATAATTGATCGGCGCACTCATCAGGTCTGGGACTTCCAATCTCTTGTGAGTCTCTGTTCCAAGTTTTTGCCAATATTCATTTCGATCTTTCACGCCGAACACCCATTCATCCAAATATTGTTTCGTCGCATCTGCGGACTCGCTGACCTTATCCCATGCGAGATAAAACTCATTGTCGCGGTCGTAATATCCCTGCGCGTAACTGGGATGGCACGCAAACGGGACATGACACACTGCGCTGACGACGATCTCCGAGATCATCGTGCGGTTCGGGTCGGAACGGATAACCGATTCGTCCACGATCTCCTCGGCGGTGACGATGACTTTCTTCGCGGCGAAGGCGGCTTCTTTCTGCTCGCCGATGATTCCCCACAGATGCGCATTGCCCTTCGCGTCTGCCCGCTGAACGTGGACAATCGCCACGTCGGGGTTGAGCGCGGGGACGACGATCACATCCTTGCCGCCGAACGGATCGGGAATCCGCTTGATGTTCGGATTGACTTTTTCAAGGTCAGCCGCGCCGGTTTGATTCATCGGCAAAAAGGGCAGACCCGACGCGCCAGCCTGCAAGCGCGTGATCATCCCGAAGTGCGAATATTCCTCCCATTCGAGTTTTCCCTGTTCGATAGCCGAGCGCACGATGCGAAGGGACCCGACGCCGGGGTTTCCCATGTACGAAAAGATGACCTTCTTGGCGCATTCCGCCGCGACCATTTGGTCGTAGATCAAGTCTGGAGTGGCGCGGGCGAGGGTGAGATTCTTTTTTCCCTGCCGAATGATCTCATGCCCCGCGGCAAACGGGATGAGGTGCGTGAATCCCGCCGCGTACACCGTGTCGCCGTCGCTTACAAATTTCGAGATCGCTTCGGAGAGCGATATGAGTTTTGTCATTCCTCTTTGCCTTTCAAAAAGCGTTTCATCCATCCGAATCGCCCACTGGAAGGGGATGGCCGCTTGAGTTGTGAACGGAAGAAAAACCCGAGTCCCGCAACGAGGATGCCCAGGCAAAACAGATCGAAGCGCGGCATGCCGACGCTGTCGGACAGGATGAAGTAGACCAGCATACCCACCGCGATCATGAGGAAAAACGTGCCGATACGGCTGATCAGTTCCTTACGGTTGTAATTCTCGGGTTCGCCCATCTCTATGCTGGCTTCCTCGCAGAAAATAGAATTCTGCGAAATGGATAGAACACCGGAGTGCCCGGCATCGCCGCGCGCATCTTCTCGCGGATCGAGTCTACAAATTCTCCTTGGAGCGCGCCCAACCGCTCGAAGTAGGGAACGAGCGCGGTGCCGGAGATCCATTCCACAACGGCGTCTGAATCTTGCATCACGTGAGCGTAGATTTTTTCGAAAACGATGATATTCTCTGCGCCGCACATAAATAATAGTTGCGCATATTGGTCGATGTTCAACACCGGGGCGATGCGCTGAAACCCGCGTAAAACGGATTTGAATTTTTCTTCTTCGGCGGTTTCGCGATAGATTTGATGCGAGATGTGATTGTGGTTCGACGGTATTTGAACGGCGAACTGTCCGCCGGGGTTGAGCCGCGCAAATAACTGTGGAATCAACGCGGCGTGATTCCCGCTCCATTGCAGGGCGGCGTTGCTGAAGATCAGGTCCCAGTCGCCGGAGAGGGCGGACAAATCTCCCGCCTGGAAGACCAAGCCTCCCCGTGAGAACGAAGCGGCTTTTGTCAACATCTCCGGCGATGAGTCCAACCCGGTCACATCGGAATTGGGGAGCCGCTCTGCCAGTTGACTCGTCAGCTCGCCTGTGCCGCATCCCAGATCAACCGCTTTGAGGTTGGGGCGCGCATCCACGAGCGCGAGCAGATCGTAAAACGGCGTCGCGCGCTCGGATTGAAATTTGTGATATTGCTCGGGGTTCCAAGGCATAAGATTCCCCTCTCCCAGCGGGAGAGGGGTTAGGGGTGAGGGCGATGTCTACTTGCGCGATTTCTTCTTCGCGATCTTTTTCTTTGCAAGTTTCTTCTTGACAGTCGCTTTTGCCTTCTTGGCTGCCGCAGGCTTCACCAGCGTTTGAATCTGCTCGTGCATGTACAACTGTGCGTAATAGTATCCGCCGCCGTTCTTGCCGCTTGAGCCGGAGCCTTTCCAGCCGCCGAAGGGTTGGAAGCCGGGCCACGCGCCGGTCGTGGCGCCTTGCGGACGATTCGCGTACGTGACGCCAGCGCGGATGTTGTCGAAGAACCACGAGGTCTCTTTTGGCGAGCCGTAAAACCCGGCCGTGAGACCGTAATTCACATCGTTGGCGATGGTCATCGCTTCATCGAGATTTTTCACTTTGCCGACTGTGGCGATGGGCAGGAACATTTCATGCTTCCACAAGCGATGCTCGTACGGCAAATTGGTGACGAGGGTCGGCTCGCAGTAGTAGCCGTGATCGTACATGCCGCCGGACTTCACGTTTCCGCCGGTGAGGAATCGCCCGCCCGCCTGGTTGATCTCCTCGGTGTAATTCTTGAACTCACTGTACGAATTTTGGTTGACCACCGGTCCGATGTAGGTGGCGCGTTCGGTTGGGTCGCCGATCACGAGCGAGTCCACTTTTGATTTTAGTTTGGCGATCAGTTCATCGTACACAGGCTCTTCCACAAAGATACGCGAAGCCGCCGAACATTTTTGTCCCTGCAAGCCGAATGCCGAGCGATAGATGCCTGTCGCCGCATCTTCGAGATTCGCGTTGCGCGAAACGATGGCGGGATTCTTTCCGCCGAGTTCCAGCACGATCGGGCGGACGTAATTGCGGTTCGCAAAATCGCGGTACAGCTTCATGCCCACGTCGAACGAGCCGGTGAAGGTCGCGCCGTCCACGTCGGGGCTGTCTACCAGCGCCTGCCCAACTGTGGAGCCGGGACCGGTTACGAAGTTGACCACGCCGTTCGGAATACCCGCATCACGCAAGCATTCTACATACAACCGCACGATCCATGCGGTGTCAGACGCCGGCTTGATGACCACCGTGTTTCCCGCCACAAGCGCTGTGCCGGTCGGTCCGCCGGTCAGTGCGAAGGGGAAGTTGAACGGCGAGATCACCAGCCACACGCCATACGGACGAAGCACAGAGACATTCGTTGAATCGAACCCCGTGAGCGGATCTTTGCCCATCGGTTTGATGAAGCCTTTATTCTCCTCCATCATTTGCGCGGGCCAATACATCAGGTCGGCGGTTTCTTGTACGTCGCCGAGCGACTCCATGCGGTTCTTGCCGACTTCGAGAGCCATCGCCGCGCCGAGTTCGAAGATGCGCTTCTCGATCAACGCCGCCGCTTTGCGCACCAACGCCACGCGCTTCTGCCACGGCGTATGACTCCAGGCGGGGAAAGCCTTCCGCGCCGCTTCGATCGCCATCCGCGCGTGAAGCGCGTTGCCTTTTTGCATCCGCGCCAGCGTCCAACTGGTGTTGACGGGCGAGTGATCCTCGAACTTTTCGTCCGAGAACACGTCTTTGCCGTCAATGAACATTCCATATTCTTTGCCGAGATTTTGTTTTAACTTCGCAACCGCTTTATCGAATCCCTCATGCAGCGCCTCAGGCGGATTGAACATCGTGCCGTAGGTAAGTTTGAAACCAGCCATACTTCCTCCATAAGTAGTGTTGATAGTTTGACAGTTCGCAGTTAGGCAGTTGTGAAAGCCAGGATACTATCGAACTACCCAACTAAAAAACGTTGAACTGGGCGAAGTATAGCGTAGGAAGCAAAGCCCGTCAAAGATGCCGTTTGTAACCTTTGTGTAAGGATTTTTTGATATAACGTATCAAGATTTCAAGAAAGGATTGGAAGATGAAAACCCGCCTCGTTCCGACGTTCAGCCTGCTTCTCCTTCTCATCGTTTCGTGCGCCCCTCAAGCGACTCAACCTGCGTCCGCGCCGCCCGTCATCGAATTGCCCAGCGCGACTCTCACGCCGCCCGTCGAGTCGGTTGAAGGAGCGGCGACCCAGCCTCCCGTCGCGACCGAACCGCCTCTCCCCGTCGCCACCTCGCGCGGACCCAACCTCGAAGCGACAGATCCCTCCACGGTCAGTCTCGCCTCCGGGCAATATCAGTTCGTTGAATTTTTCCGCTTTACCTGAAGTGTCTGCCGCGCCATGGCGCCCATGGTTCATGGGCTCGAAGCGAAATATTTCGGCAAGATCAAGTTTACGTATCTTGACGCCGACGACCCCAACACGCGCGACTTTCAACAAACGTTGGGCTTTTATTACCAACCTGAAGTTTACTTCCTCGACCCCGATGGCAACGTTTTGAAAAAGTGGGTGGGCTTCACCAGCGATGCGGATTTTGAATCTGTGTTTGCGCAGTATGTGCAGTGAGCGCAAAATTAGATGTGCCGCAAGATTTATCTTGCGATTCACATTTTTGCAACACACAAATGCAAAGTGAACTTTGCGGTACGAAAAAACAGGCGGAATTTTTCCGCCTGTTTTTTTTCGTGCCGCGACATTTATGTCGCCCTTGCCTTGAAAAAGACTTTCCTATCCTGCCTTCTCGCTATGAATTAGATACGCCTCCACCATGAGCAGGTTCTTCTCGCCCGCGCGCTGGATCACGCTGAGCAGTTGGTCCATCTTATTGATTTCCTCGAGTTGCTCGTCTATGAACCATTGCAGGAAATTCTGTGCGAGGTAATCGTTTTGCGAGACCGCCAGATCCATGAGGGCTTTGATCTGTTCGGTCACTTCCTGCTCCCAGGCAAGAGCCGCTTTCACCGCTTCTTCTGCGGATGTAAATTTCGGTTTCGGCGCGGCAATCGCGGGGATTTGAAGTTCCGCTTGCGTGTCGAGGATGTAATGCACGAACTTCATCGCGTGCGTTTTCTCCTCCTCCGCCTGTTCGAAAAATAGTTTTGCCAACAGGGTCAGCTTTTGCGCGTGGAAATGACCCGCGATACTGAGGTATTGCATACTCGCGCCGAACTCGTTGCCGATCTGGGCATTTATTGCCTTTGCTAATTCAGGGCTGATTAACATTTTTTTCTCCTATTTGAGATCAGTTGCTCGAGAATTTTCTCATTGGTGTCCATGAGCAAGAACCTACAAACAAAGTATACAACATTGCTCATAATCTGGGGTGCGAGAACGTACCCGGCAAAATCAAGGCGCTTCGGTCTCTGTAATGTTTTATAATTGGTGAAAATCTCCGAGGAGAGCGCGTTGACAGTTATCAGCCTGATGACCGATTTTGGAATCAAGGATGGCACGGTGGGAGTGATGAAAGGCGTAATCTGGGGGATTTGCCCAACGGCGCAGATCTCTGACCTGAGTCATATGATTCAGGCTCAAAATATCCGCGAAGCCGCGTATATCTTTGAGCAATCCGTTCCATACTTCCCGAAGGGATCGATCCATGCGGTTATGGTGGATCCCGGCGTTGGCACAAAACGGCGACCCATGGCGGCGCGGATCGGGGATTGGTATTATGTGGGGCCCGATAACGGAACGATCTCCGGCTTGCTGGATCGGGCGGAACTGTCCGGCTGGAAAACTCAATTCGTGGAGTTGAATCGGATCCGGTATTGGTTGCCGGTCATTAGTTTCGTATTCCATGGGCGCGATATTTTCTCTCCCATCGCCGCGCACCTGGCAAATGGAGTGCCGATTGGGGATTTGGGAACGCCGTTCAACGACCCGGTGCGCGTTGATTTGCCGAAACCCTTTCGCACAGAAACTGGCTGGCGAGGCGAGGTTATTTACATCGACCATTTCGGCAATATCTCGTCGAACATTCGCGTCGAACATTTGGATACCGCGCTGGAACATAAAGAGTCCATCACGGTCAAACTGTTGGGCGTGGAGATCAAAGGCATGGTCAATACGTTTGGCGAGAGACCCGCAGGAGAGCTAATCGCCTTGATGGGAAGCATGGGCGCCCTGGATATTTCTGTGGTCAATGGGAGCGCGGAACACGCTCTCGGCGTAAAACTTGGCGATGAAATTTTGGTGACATTTAAGGTGGCGCAATGAGTCAATCTCCGTTAGTGATCGAAACTTTATCCTTTCAATATCGGACCCGCCCGGAAAAGGCAATCGAAAAAATATCATTCGATCTGAAGCCCGGTGAGATGCTGTTGATTGCCGGGTCCAGCGGGTGCGGCAAGACCACGCTGGCGCGTTGCATCAATGGCTTGATTCCGCGCTCGTATAAGGGGGAGCGCGCCGGCAAAGTGCTTTTGCATGGCAAAGATGTTTCCGAGATGCAGATCGCCGATGTGGCGCAAACAGTGGGCACTTTATTGCAAGATCCCGAACGCCAGATCGTGGCAAGCAACGTGTTCAATGAGGTTGCATTCGGACCTGAAAACCTGGGCTTGCCGCGCGAGGAAATTCTATCCCGTGTGGATGCGGCGGTGAAGCGGCTGAAGATCGAACACCTGCTCGAGCGCGAAACGTTCAATCTTTCCGGCGGGGAAAAACAGAAAGTAGCGCTGGCAGGGTTGCTGGCGATGAACCCGTCCATTCTGATGCTGGATGAGCCGCTCGCTTCTCTCGACCCTGCGTCTGCTCACGAAGCCCTCGAAGTTTTTCGAAGCCTGGCAGACGAGGGAAAAACGGTTGTGTTGATCGAACATCGCGTAGAGGATGCCATTTTTGCAAAACCCGACCGGTTGTTGTACATGGAAGGGGGGCAGGTGAAGTACCTCGGCTCCATCGACAGTTTGCCAACCGCGATCAACCATCGCGAGGTGAAACTCCCGGCGGAGTGGGTGGTGAAGCGGGTTCGTCAGGCGGGGAAAATGTCTCCTAGGGTTGAACCAGCCGCACAGGAGAAACGAGGCGAGCCGCTCGTCGTGTTCGAGAACGTGGATTTCCGCTACAACGACGAGTCGCCTTTGATTTTGCAAGATGTCAATCTACAGATCGATCGCGGAGACTTGATCGCGGTGTTGGGTCCGAACGGCGCGGGTAAATCAACGCTGGTGAAACATGCCATCGGGTTGCTCAAGCCGACGGGCGGGCGCGTGCTCGTGGAGGGCAACGATACGAAAAGCATGAGCGTGGCGCAGATCGCCCACTCGCTCGGGTTTGTGTTTCAAAGCCCCACTCACATGTTGTTTGCGCCGACCGTGCGCGAGGAGTTGGAGTTTGGTCCGAAAAATTTGGAGATGGATAGCCTGGCGATACCGCGCTTGGTTTCTGAAAGTATTGCCACGATGAATTTGAAAGGGTTTGAGGAGTATCCGCCTTTGGGTCTCTCGTTTGGTCAGCAAAAGCGTACGACGATTGCGGCGGTGCTGGCGATGCAGTCGAAGATTATGATCATGGATGAGCCCACCGCCGGGCAGGACTATTCGAATTACACGCATTTCATGGATACGATGTGCAAACCCGCGCATGAGAAGAAATCTCTGGTGGCGGAAAATTTCGCGGCGACGTTGTTCATTACGCACGATCTCGATCTCGCTGTGACGTATGCCAACCGCGTGCTG
Source organism: Anaerolineales bacterium (assembly GCA_021462845.1). Taxonomy (GTDB): domain Bacteria; phylum Chloroflexota; class Anaerolineae; order Anaerolineales; family Villigracilaceae; genus Defluviilinea. The sequence goes on along the minus strand of JAJTXU010000021.1, from coordinate 23,981 downwards.
TTGTTCGGCGATAAACATATTGTTGCTGATGGAAAACCTGAAGAGGTGTTGAAAGATTTTGACCTGTTGACGCGCTATCGCGTACGACCCACATCGCTTCTGCGCATGAACCTGAGCCTGTTTTCCAAAACCAAACAGTTTCTCACTGCCGAGGCGCTCGCCGCGTATGCGTGAGGCGTTCCCTGCAACGTTTGCCCATTTGTTGGGTTAATATGAGCGGGTCAGTCCGTTATCCAAATTAATCAAAAGGAGAGAAAGAAATGAACAACAATTCAACGTGGGAGTTTGGAACCAGACAAGTGGTGTACGGCGCCATCGGCGCGGCGCTCTATGGCGCGCTCTCGTGGTTTACGAATTTCCTCGCCATTCCCGCCGCTGGAAATATCTCATTTCGACCGGCGGTTGCTGTGCTGATCTTTTTCGGCGTGGCGTACGGTCCGATCGTTGGTTTACTGGCGGGCTTTATTGGTAATACGATCGGCGACCAGGCTTCGGGGTATGGCTTTTACTGGAACTGGAGCCTCGGAAACGGCTTGATGGGCATGGTCCCGGGGTTGATCTCAGCCGCCATCACTGATTTTAAAGCCCAGAGCCAGATCATTAAGGCTGTCGGTTGGGGCGTGCTGGGCATTATTGTCGGTATGTTGTTCGCGTCGCTTACCGAAATGTTTACCAGCGGAATCGATCTTGCCACAGCCATCACCGGTTATTTCGTGCCAACCTTGATTAGCAACACCGTCAATGTCGCCATCCTGTTGCCGATCCTGATGATCGCATTTGCTGGGATGGCCGCCCGCAGAGGCAGATAACAAAATGCTCGTAACGTGGAAGTACCGCCCGCGCGATACATTCATCCAGCGCCTGGATCCCCGCACTCGGTTTATCGTTCTTCTGTGCACCATCTTTGCGTTGACAATACCGGAAATTTGGGATTACCGCTTTATGGTCCCGCTCTTTCTGTTCTCACTGACCCAGTTCTTGTTGGCTCGGATCGAGTGGAAGGATATACGGCGGACCCTTTTCTTTGTCTTCATTCTGGTATTCTTTATTATTGGATTGAATGGTTTGCTCTCGGGGCGCGGCGGTCCTTCCGCGGCACTTGACCCGACTTCGCCGATCATTTTTCAGGCGCTAATTCCGGGCACCGATTGGGGGATCACGATCACCATTTCGAAATTATGGTTTGCCATGACGCAGGTGCTTCGAATTCTCGCCATGGCTTTGCCCGCTATGGCGCTCCCGTATACCTTGGACCCGAATATTTATGGAACTGCCTTCAAGCGCATGGGAGTTTCGGACAAAGTGTCTTTCACCATGGATTTGGCTCTCCGCTTCCTGCCCACATTTTCGCATGATCTCACTATTACAGTGGATGCCCAGCGCGCGCGGGGCTATGAAGTGGAAAAACTCAAAGGCGGGGTGATCGAGAAAATCCGCAAGCTTGCTCCATTGATCATACCCGTCACCATGCAGTCGACGGTGACCGGCGAGGAAGTGATCGACGCCATGGACCTGCGTGCTTTCAACACGGCTCCCCGCACATGGCTCAAAGAATTGCACTACGCTCCCCGCGATTATTTCATGATCGGGCTGGGCGTGGCGATCTTTCTGGCTTGTTGCATTTTGAAGTGGGGGTTTGGAATTGGCGGGTTCTTCGTCCCGGACTTTTTCACGAAATTTATTTTGGGATAACCCTGGAAAATGAAAACCGACCTCGCAAGGTCGGTTTTTTGCACTCACTGTAGAGGATTAGCCGCGATAGATCTCGCCCGCTTCCACGCGGAAGGGGAGCGTATTTTGTGGCGAGGCGAATACGCAGGTAGCATACGGCGTGAACGCGCACGGCGGGCTATAGGCGTAATTGAAATCTAAAATTAATTTCTCGTTTTTCGGCGCATCAGTGTACAGGTAACGGCTTGGCGGATAGGACTCTTTACTGCTTGTGCCGTCGCGGAATTTGACGAACAGTTTCTTCGTGGTTGTTTCGGTGACGTCGAGTTTGTAGGTTTTCCCCTCGAAGCGGAACGATACGAACCCGTGCAGTTGATCTTCAACGACATCGCCCAGCGAGTTATCCTGCGGGGAGGCTTTCGGCTGGGGGTAAGGGGTATACGCGGCGTTGAAACGGAATTTCTTTTCGATGGGAAACCACTTTAATGGCGGAAGTTTGAAGCGTTCCTCGCGGTCATTATCCCAGATGCGCATGGAATATTTTTCCCCGTGCTGGTGCACTACCATGCGAAGGTTATTCCATGTGATGAAACTGGGCTTTGGGTCTTGAGCTGGCTGGAGTACCGCCTTTTGCACTGCGCGTCCGTTTACCTTTACATGGATTCCGTTGGCAGGCTGAAAGCGGATGATTTTACTTGAAACTTCCACCACACCGAGGTAGGTTGGGGCATGTTCAGGGAGAACCACCTCGCTCATTGAAGTCGAGCCAACCAGATTCCTGCCTTGTTTCAGTTCGTATAAGCCAGCCAATGCCACCCAACTGTTTTCGCCGGTCAGCGCGTTGTATTTTTCCGCCCGCCATTTGAGGATTTCGTTTTCATAGGTTTTATCTGCCATGCGGGAAATTATACTTCGGGGCAGTCCGGTGCGCATTTGCAATTTTGTTATACAATGGACCAAGGCAGGTGACAGTCACTTGCCAAGTGACTGTCACCTAGACACGCGAGGGATGCCATGCCAAAACGAAAATACCAGACTCCCGAAGTTTTGCACGATGCCCCGCTGACTGGTTCGAAGCGGGCGGACTTTCACTTCGACGATTTCGCCGCCACGTTCGCGCGCCTGATCGCCAGCCCGAACACCGAAACGCCGCTTGCCATCGGCATCAACGGCGCGTGGGGCTCGGGGAAGACATCCCTGCTGTTGCGCGTGAAGGATATGCTGGACAACCCGTTGGATGACAAGGGGAAACATCGTTTTGCCGAAGACGAGGAAAATATATTTCGGCAGTGCAAGACCGTGTGGTTCGACGCGTGGAAGTACAACGACGAGGATGAACTGCTTGTCGCGCTCGTGCGTGTGATTCTTCAAGCGATGCAAAAGGATGGGTTTATCAACAAGATCAAGGCGTGGTTCGGCGACCCCAACCAGCCGTCCTACGATGTGATCGCCATGTTGTTCAACGCCTTCGAGGTCAGTTTTGGCGGACTGGGCGCGAACTTCAAGTTGAAACTCGACCCGAACAAATATCAAGAAATTTCACCGATCAAACAGCATACCGCCTTCTTCGATTATTTCAACGAGGCGTTCGAGGCTCTGCTAAAAAGTTGGACGGACAACGGAACGCTCGTTGTTTTCATTGACGATCTCGACCGCTGTCTGCCAGCCAAGACCGTTCAGACCCTCGAAGCCATCAAGTTGTTCCTCGATAAAAGCGGATGCGTGTTCGTCCTCGGCGCGGACACGCGCATTGTGCGCGCCGCCGTCGAGACGCATTACAAGAACGAAGGCATCATCGGCGAAGGCGCAAAGGATTACCTCGAAAAGATCATTCAACTGCGCTTCGATCTGCCGCCCATCGTGGAAAAAGCGATGGAAGCGTATTTGAAAACGCAGGATAAAACGAAAGTGGACGAAGCCATGCTCAAACGCTGGGGCGCTCTCGTTGCCGCCGCCGAGGTAAACCCGCGCCGCGTGAAGAACGTGATCAACGATCTGAATTTGCAATGGTTCATGGCGGTCAATTCAGATCAAGCCAAAGATGTGAACCGCGACGATTTTATATGTTGGCAAGCCCTCATGCGAGCCGCGCCAGCCAAGTTCGTTGCGCAGGTGACGAAACTCGACGACAAGTCAATTCGGCATAATTTTGTTCTCGATGCCTTGAAATGGCAAAATGGAACACAAGAGGAGAAAGACGCGGCACGTGGTTCATTTGCCGATTATGAAGACGATGACTCGCGCCGTTTGAGAAAGGTTTTGAAGCAAGTGAGTTTCAGTGGCGATTTCACGCCTGAGGCATTGGATTCGATGATCTACATGACCGCTCCGCCGCCAAAGCCCGAACCTGTAAAATCTGCTGTAGAAGAACCAAAGAAAGTTTCAGTATCTGACATTGCCGAAGTGGTTGTTGAAGAAGAAACCGCTGTTCTGCGCAGTGAAAAGATTGCGCCGCGTGGCGAGCGTAACGAGATGGAGATCGGCGGAATTCGCTTCGCGCGCGTGCCAAAAGGCAGGTTTGTGATGGGAAGCAAGGATGACAACGAACTGGCGCAGGATCGAGAAAAACCTCAGCATACCGTTGATCTTTCTTACGATTACTGGATGGCGAAATTCATTTTGACCAATCGCCAGTTTTCAGAGTTCATCAAAGACACAAAATACGAAACGACTGCCGACAAGCTAGGAGGTTGGACTCCCAAACAATCAAAATTTGTGAAAGGAGTCAATTGGGCGCATCCTACCGACCCGAAAGAAAAATGGGAGGATAAGGCGGATCATCCTGTCGTGCAGGTATCGTGGAATGACGCCATGGAATATTGCAAGTGGTTCAACGAAACCTTCAAGAGCGATCTGGGCGATTTGTCCTTGCATCTGCCCACCGAAGCGGAATGGGAGAAAGCCGCGCGGGGCGCGTATGGCAATGAATGGCCCTGGGGAAATGAATTCGACCCGAACAAATGTAATTCCGCCGATGGCAGGAAAGGAGGCACAACACCCGTCGGCGCATATTCCACATTGGGAGGCGACTCGCCGTATGGATGTGCCGACATGGTTGGCAATGTGTGGGAATGGTGCAACGACTGGTTCAGCGATTCGGAATATAAGGGTCGTATCTCCGACACGCCCGTGCTGAATCCGAAAGGTCCGCAAAAGGGAATCAGTCGCGTCCTGCGCGGCGGCTCGTTCTACAACGGTCGAAACTTCGCGCGCTGTGCGTATCGCAACTACACCGATCCCGACGACCGTCTCAACGGCCTCGGTTTTCGTGTTTGCGTGTCTTCCCCATCACACATCTGAAATCTGAACAATCTGTAATCTGATAATCTGATTCAAAAAATTAAAAAATGAACTTGCAAAATCAATTAACCACTTGGGAAAACCTTTGGCTGGCTTATAGCAACGCCTCACGCGGCAAAAGATTTTCTCTGATTCGACGCGGAACTCCCTATAAAATGCGTTTATAATCGTTTTAGGAGCGCCCCATGACTATCCATTTGGAAATCCCCGATGCCGTTGCGCAAGCCATGCGCCTGCCGGTGGGCGAGCAGGAAAGCCGCGTGTTGGTTGAACTGGCGGTTACGCTGTACGCCCAGGGTATTTTGTCCTTCGGCAAATCGCGCCAATTAAGCGGCTTAAGCAAATATGACTTTGGCATGTTGCTCGGCAAGCGCAAGATACCGCGTCATTACACGGAAGAAGAACTCAAGGATGATCTGAAATATGCTGGTCGTCAGTGACACATCGCCGATTCTGAATCTGGCGGTGATCGGTCATTTGGACTTACTGCGCCGGCAGTTTGGCGATGTTGTTCTTCCTCCTGCCGTTCTCGAAGAACTAAAGGTTGATGCAGATTATCCCGGCACGGTTGAAATTCGTCAGGCGCTTGAGGAGGGTTGGTTGCGCATGGTGGAATTACAAAACGACCAGATGACGCGCGCATTGCGCCGAGAGTTAGATGACGGTGAAGCCGAAGCGATCGCGCTTGCCCTCGAACTGGGAGTCGAAACCATCCTAATGGATGAACGCGATGGAAGGCTTATCGCAAAGGCGATGAGGCTCGCGCCGATTGGCGTACTTGGGGTTTTGGTCCGGGCAAAACATGAGGGTGATGTCGGTTCGCTCAAAGAGGCTTTGGATTTGTTGCAGAACAATGCAGGTTTTTACATCGGTGAAGATTTGGCAAAAACCATTCTCTCCGAGGCGGGAGAGTAACAAGATTATCCCGCGATTTCTACTGATCGAAGTCGAAGGATCATCGCGGGGCGATCTCTATTTCCATCTATTACAAATTGCGTTACCAATTCAACCCTGGTTTCTCCGCGACCTCGCTCGCATCGAAAGTCGGTTCGCCTCCGCGAATTGCCTCAATCGAGTGTAGCAGAGTCTCTTCGATTTCGTCCTGCAACTCCAGCCCTTCATCAGGGTCAGACAATAAATCAGCCAGAGTTTGCCGAACGGTTTCCCGGATGATGGAACGCAATTCGTCAATCGTCAGGTCAGATACTTTATTTCCAAGCATGTTATACCTCGCCTTTATTTTACATCACATCGAAATAAAACAGGCTGAGAACTTTCTCCTCAGCCTGTTCAATCTCCAATCTCTAATCTCTGGTCTCGATGCGTCCCGCGAAGAGCGTGCGGGACTACTCGACCATCAATTCTCCAATCCTCTAATTCTCTGCTCTTCTACTCCTCTAAAGTAGAAATATCACCCTCCGGCAATCCTTGCGCCCTTGCCTTCAACACGCGGCGCATGATCTTGCCGGAGCGCGTCTTGGGGAGTTTATCCACAAAGCGGACTTCCTCCGGGCGGGCGATGGGTCCCATGTGCGTGGCGACGTGCTGGCGGAGTTCTTCTGCGAGTTCGGGCGAGGCGACTTGTCCCGCGCGGAGCATGACGAACGTGTAAATGCCCTGACCCTTGATATCGTGCGGAAGTCCAATGGCCGCGGCTTCTGCCACTGCGGGGTGACTGACCAATGCCGATTCAACTTCCGCTGTGCCAAGCCGGTGGCCGGAAACTTTAAGCACATCGTCCACGCGCCCGATGATCCAGTAATAGCCGTCTTTGTCGCGCTTGGCAGAGTCGCCGGTGGTGTATCTGCCCGGGTTTTTGGACCAATATTGTTTTACGTAACGATCCGGGTCGCCATAGATCGTGCGAAGCATCGCGGGCCACGGATTCTTCAACACAAGATACCCTTCGGTGTCGTCCGCGACGGGTTTGCCTTGTTCGTCCACGATCTCTGCCTCTTGCCCAAAGAACGGACGCGTCCCTGAGCCGGGTTTGAGCGGCACGACCGGCGTCGGCGTGATCATGAACGCGCCGGTCTCGGTCTGCCACCACGTGTCGATGATGGGGAGTTTGTCCTTGCCGATGACGCGGTGATACCACTTCCACGCTTCGGGGTTGATCGGTTCTCCCACCGTGCCGAGCAGGCGCAAGGAGGAAAGATCGTGCTTGTCGGGCCACGATTCGCCGAAGCGCATGAGTCCGCGAATGGCGGTGGGGGCGGTGTAGAAGAGCGTGATCCCATAGCGTTCGATGCACTGCCACCAGCGATTGGGTTCCGGGAATGCGGGTCCGCCTTCAAAGAGGAAGGAAGTCGCGCCGTTGAGCATGGGGCCGTAGACGAGATAGGAATGTCCCGTCACCCAGCCCGGATCGGCGGTACACCACCAGCGGTCGTCGTCGCGCACATCAAAAACATATTTCAGCGTGGAGTATATGCCGACCATGTATCCGCCGTGCGTGTGGACGATGGCTTTGGGTTTGCCGGTGGAGCCGCTGGTGTACAGGATATAGAGCGTGTCTTCCGAGTCCATCACTTCGGTTTCGCATTTGCCCTCGGCAACCGGCTGTTCGAGCAGTTCGTGATACCAATGATCGCGCCCGGTCTCCATATTGATTTCGTTATTGACGCGCTTGACCACGATCACATTCTCAACGGATGGACAGCGTTTGAGCGAGTCGTCCACGATCTGTTTGAGCTGCACGATCTTCCCGTTTTGGAATGAGCCGTCGCAGGTGATGACAAGTTTCGACTGACTGTCTTCGATGCGTCCCGCCAGTGAATCGACGGAGAATCCGCCGAACACCACCGAATGGATGGCGCCAATCTTTGCGCACGCCAGCATGGCGAAGACGATCTCAGGCACGCGCCCCATGTAGATCGTGACGAGGTCGCCTTTCTTAATGCCCATCGCTTTGATGAGGTTCGCCATGCGCGTCACTTCGCGGTTCATGGCGTAATACGAATACGTGCGGTGATCTTTCCCGTCTTCGCTCTCCCAAATGAGGGCGAGTTTATTTTTGCGATACGTTTTGAGATGACGGTCAATGCAATTATGAACGATGTTGACCTTCGCCCCCGTGAACCATTTGAAGAACGGCTTCTTGGAATCGTCGAGCACTTTTTTCCATTTGCCGTACCATTCGAGTTCTTTCGCTTCGGCTTCCCAAAACGCGCGGAAGTCTTTTTTTGCGGAGCGGTGGAGTTTGTCCCAGTCTTTTAGCCGCGCTTCGGCGATCACTTGTTTGGATGGGTAAAATACTTCGCCTGAAAGTTTCTTGGGCTTGCCCGCCGCGCGTTTGGCGGGTTTTGCTTTCCTGCCGATCGACTTGGATTTTTTTACTGCCATGGTTCTCTCCTCAGGTTGAGATGAATGTGATTGTATCATTCTCCGCCGGGCGCAAAACGGACCGATCGCCCGGCAGAGGTTATGCGCGAATCAACAGTGTTGGCAAAGGCGAGTGGCGCACAACGTGATAGGTGAGACTGCCCAACAATAACATTTGCGTACCCGATCGTCCCCGTGTGGTCATGGCGATCAGATCTGTTTCCATCAGCTCGGCGACCTCGATGATCGTTTCAGCCACGCCTCCCTGACTCAACAAATAGTTCGCCTTCATGTTCTCGGCTTCCAATGTCGCGCACATATCTTTCAAATATCTTGCAAGTTTTTTCCGCTGTTTTTGTTCCGGCATGGGGTCCTTTCCAAGCGGGCGCGGCGGGGGTGCGAATTCGAGCGTTGCGGTTGGGATCACATACAGCAAGATCAATTCGCTTCCCATCGCGCGGGCAAGGACCTTCACGTGAGGCAGTATCGCTTCAGCGAACGGCGAGCCATCGAGCGGGACAAGAATTCTACTGTACATGCGATTCCAAGAGCTTTTGCAAAGACAGGGCGTTTCTAAACGCTAATGCCACGAATGAGCGAATTATGCGAATTTTTTATAAAGTATTCGCGTGATTCGCCAATCAGCGTAATTCGCGTTAAAGCCTTGTCTTGAAATCAAGACCTTGCTAATGAACTTTGCAAAAACCATGATGCGATTTCAGCATATCCTTTCAGTCGAATCTCCCCGTCATTATAATCCCGACTTTATTCCAACCAATCCAAAATCTTATGCCATGCGCCGGCAAACGGCAAAAACCATGGAAAGCCGTTGTAGAGTCCCAGCGGCGCGCCGGGGAAATCGAATTGCGCGAACGGATGCTCCCTGATATTTCCGTTCAGCATCGCTTCCGCAACAGTCTTTCCCAAATGCGAAGCCATTGCCACGCCATGACCTGCGTAACCGAGCGAATAATATACACCATCAATTTCGCCCACATGCGTCATCATGTCGAACGCGAAATCGAGCGTGCCGCCCCATACGTAATCAATTTTCACATCTTTCAACTGGGGATACACGCGGATCATTTCACGCCGCAAAATCTCCGCGCTTCGAGCGATCGTATTGTTGTTTTCGGGGAAGAACGCCGCGCGTCCGCCGAAGATCATGCGGTTGTCCCACAGCCGAAAATAATTCAGGTAGTGCATTGAATCAAAGATCATGCGATTCTTTGGGCTGAGTTCGTTTGCAAGCGCGTCGGATAATTTTTCCGACGCGATGATGAACGACCCTATCGGGATAATTTTTCGTTGAAGTTTTTTCGTGACGCTCCCCGTGTAGCCCGATGTGCCGACCAAAACTTTTTCCGCTTCGATATTTCCTCTTTTTGTTTGGATGAAGAACCGCGTCCCTCGACGAGTGAGGCTGGTGACGCCCGCGCGGGCATGGAGCGACGCCCCAGCCTTCTCTGCCGCGCGAGCCAGCCCTGCCACGTATTGCGCCGGGTTCAGCCCTCCGCTCGCCTCGTCCACGATGCCGCCAAAATATTTTTTCGACCCGATCTCATCTTGCAGTTGATTCGGTTCAATAACTCGAACGTTGTGATTGAACTCCCTCGCCATGAAATCAACTTCATTATAAAAGGAGTCGAAGTGATGCGCTTTGCTCGCTACATACAAATGACCGTAACGTTGGAAGTCGCAATCAATTTTTTCTTCATTCACCACCTGTTCCACTGTGTTCACCGAGTCTATCGAAACTTGAAATAATTGCTTCGCCAGATCGCGCCCATATTTTTTAGTCACGCTTTGCATCGAAGGTTTCAGCCCGGTAAGAGTCATTCCGCCGTTGCGTGAACTCGCGCCCCAGCCGATGGTCTCCGCCTCGAGTAAGGCAACATTTATGTTGCTCTTCGCCAGCGTCCGCGCCGCGCTCAATCCCGTGAACCCTCCGCCGATGACCGCCACATCCACTTTGGAGGGAAGCAGAGTTGCGGCGTGTTCTTCGCCGGGCATGTTGACTGTGGTGTGCCAGTAGATTTGTTGATTCACGCAGACTCCCGGAATGCGGACTTCAGTCCGCTTTTTCGTGGCGGACTTAAGTCCGCATTCCTATTCTAAAATTTTCTTCCAATCCAACTCATGCAAAGTTTTGTGCAGGCGATGGTCGTCGTCCACGACGATGTAGTTGAGGTTCGTGAACAACGTCTGCGCCACTTCGCGCGCGGCTTCGAGCGGAACCACGTCGTCCCGCGTCCCGTGGATCACGGTGACGGGAACTGATGCAGGCTGAACGTCCAAGAAGGAACCGAAAGGCTCGCGCAGGAGGGCGGGAGCGAGCAGGATCAACTTCCGCACGCGAGTCGGATTCTTGCAGGTGTACACTGTCCCCATCAATCCGCCGAATGAAGAGCCGATGATCGCCCAGAGTGGAACGTCCTGCAGGTTTGAAGAATCTGCTTCAGTTTCATCTGACAACCTGCGGGACGTTTGAAGGATTGGTTCAAGTTGAATCATCCGTTCTTCGAATGAGCCTTTGAAATCGGGCGTGAGCATAGCGGGAAACCACTCGCGGAACTGGCGCGCTTTGCCGCTGTTGCTGTCGCTTTCGGAGCCGTGCAGGTAGATAAGTTTGGAAGTATCCATTTTTGTTTTGCAAAGAACCTTGCGAAGGTTGCGGGTCATTCTTTTTGCATGCGCATGAGGATGACTTGTATGATCGCGCCGATCACGAACAAACCTCCCGCAACGAGGGTTTCGGCGGTTTGGCTGAGACGGAAGAGAGTGGTGACGTAGATCGCGCCGATCAGGCTGGAGATGACGATCAGCGCCCATTCGGTAAAGACGCCAATGATAACCGCGCCGATGACCGACCCCACGAAGAACGGCAGAATAGGAAATGTCAATATGCCCGGCTCGAACCATTCCATGAGCACGTACCCACCTGCAAAAAAACCTGAAACGTAATATCCAACCTTTTCATTGGAGATCACCACCCAAGCCGCAAGAATCGCAACCCCAGCCATGAAAGCGTAATCTGACCAGTTGGGGAGGGTTGCAGGGAGTTTTGGTGTGAGACGCAGCGCAACAAGCGCCGCCATGCCTGCGGCGAAAAGAAAGTTAAGTTCGCGGCCGAGAAATAAAATGATCGCGCCGATCACGCCCCGTAAAACCAACATGGCTTCTCCTTTCGTCGCCTTCTAGTTTTTTGTGTTGCGCAACATTTCGCGGATCTGTAATTGTAAATCAAGCGGAAGGTCCGGCGACATTCTTCGCAGGGCAATGGCTGGCAGTGGACTCTTGGTTTCTTTCAATATCTGTTGGATGAAGTGTAGTGATTCGTCGGGCGATGTATTGTGGAGCGCAATCAGGAGTTCCTGCAAGTCGAATTGTAACGCGGCGGGGGAGGCTTTGAAGACTGGCTCCACGATCTCAAAAATGGGCGGCAGATTGTCGAAATCTGGCGAAGCGATAAGCGGCACAAGCGCCTGCAATCCGTTCGACCACATGCGCTGGCGCGTAGGATACAGCCACTCTTTGACCAACACCAGAAACAGACTCGGCGTTTCTTTTCGTAGACGGGTGAGGCTGGTCGTCAGTAAGGCGGCTCGCACCGACGGGTCGCGGATGGCTTGAGTCCATGCGGTGAGGCGGGCGAGCAGGCGTTCTTCTTGCGGCGGGATGCGTCCCAGCAAAAATGCGGCGAGCAGGCGCGTTTCGAGCCAGCCTTCATCCCACAGCGCGTCGGCGAGTTCCAACGCCTGAATTGGATTCTTCTCGGCAACAGAACTTAATTCGGTTTCAATTTGACGAAGGACAACGGAGGGAGTTCGATACGTCGGCAGGACTGACGATGGCGCCACGCCCTGACTCCGCAGTGTGCGGTTGACGTAGAAATCGAGCAGTTCTTTGAGTTCGCGCAAAAAATCGGACGGCTGGTCGAACAGGTCAGCCAGTTGCGCGGTTTGTTTTTTGAGGCGGGCGAGGTCTATGGCGGGCATGAGATCAGTAATCAGTGGACAGTGAGCAGTGATCAGCGCTTTTACACTGATCACTGCTCACTGATTACTTTTTCACTGGGTTTAATACGCTCTCGCAAAATACACTTTTCTCTTCGAAGGTTTGCCGCAGACGATGCACGTCCCTTCTTGAGCGGGTTGGTTCATGGGGATGTTGCGCGTGGTTGCTTTGGCTTCTTCTTTTACCTTCGCTTCACACTCCAGCGACTCGCACCAGTAGGCGAATGCCCATCCGTCGGCGACGATGCGTTTGAGGTCTTCATAATCCTTTGGCTCGTGGATGTTGGCGTCGCGGTACTCGGTAGCCCGCTTGAGGAGTGAAGACTGTATCTCACTGAGAAGCAGGCTGACCGTCGAAGAAAGACCGGATTGCGAGACGAAGGTCTTGCCTTCCCTGCCGGGCTTGTCACGGCGGGCTAATGCAACCGATCCCTTTTCCACATCTTTGGGCCCGATCTCCACGCGGACGGGGATGCCGCGCATCTCCCAATCGTTGAACTTGAATCCACTGCTGACGTTGTCGCGGTCATCCATCTTCACGCGGATGCCCGAGGCTTTGAGTTCGGCGAAGACGCGGTCGGCGGTCTCCATCACTTTTGCTTTTTCGTCATCGTTCTTGAAAATGGGAACGACGACCGCCTGAATGGGCGCGAGGCGGGGAGGCAGGACGAGACCCTGATCGTCGCCATGCACCATGATCATCGCGCCAATGATGCGGCTCGAGATCGCCCACGAAGTTGTTTCGGCGAATTGGAGTTCGTTGTTCTTGTCGAGGAATTTGATGTCGAACGCCTTGGCGAAGTTCGTGCCGAAGTAATGCGACGTGCCCGATTGCAACGCGCGTTTGTCCCACATCATCGCTTCGATGGAGGTAGTGATCTGCGCGCCGGGGAATCGTTCCGACTCGCTCTTGGGACCTTTGAACACGGGGATCGCGGCTTCCTCGAGACAGAATTTTTCGTAGATGTCGAGGATGCGATACATTTCCTCGAGGGCTTCGTTTGAGTCCGCGTGCGCGGTGTGACCCTCGTGCCAGTAAAACTCAGCCGTGCGCAGGAAAAGTTTTGTGCGAATTTCCCAACGCATCACCGAACCCCATTGCACGATCAGAATTGGCAAGTCGCGCCACGACTTGACCCATTTCGAATACATATATCCGATGATGGTCTCGGACGTGGGACGCACGACAAGTTTCTCTTCGAGTTCTTCGCCGCCACCGTGCGTGACGACCGCGAGTTGAGGGGAGAATCCTTCCACGTGTTCTTTTTCTTTTTCAAAGAACGACAGCGGGATCAACGTGGGGAACGCCGCGTTGACGTGACCCGTCTTTTTGAATTCGCCATCCAGCCACGAGGTGATGTTCTCCCACAACGCCCAGCCGTAGGGTTTGACGACCATACATCCGCGCACGGGAGAATAATCCGCGAGATCAGACTTTATAACGAGTTGGTTGTACCATTCCGAAAAGTCTTCCGCGCGGGTGGGTAATTTGTCTTCAGCCATTTTGTCCTCTTTTATGTTTACCTCGGCGGTCGAGTAGTGGCGCAAGGCGCCACGTGCCGAGACCGCAGGTTTTCAAAAGTATTTTTGTAACAAAAGTTTGTTTACGGCGTGGTGGTCTCGATACGTCCTTCGTCTCCGCTACCGCTTCGCTCAGGACTACTCGACTACCGAACTATCCAACTAACAAACTATCCAACTACCGAACTATCCAACTAACAAACTATCCAACTAACAAACTATCTAAACTAACAACAGCCTCTTTCACATCCTCCGCGAACATCAGATCATCGCGTTGATGGAAGGGCATATACGACTCGAACGATGCAAAAAACTGGTCGAGTGTAGATTTCCACCCTGCCCCGACCAGTATCAACGGCCTCCGGGGCAGAGACTCCACCGCCATCAAATTCCACATGACGGAAATTTCCGCCAGCGTGCCGAGTCCGCCGGGCATGGCGATTGCCGCGTCACAGTCCTCGATGATGGCTTGCATCCGCTCGAGCAAAGTTTTCCTTCGTCTTTCCTCTTTCACCCAAGCGTTCGCCGTCACCGTGCGCCACGCTTCGATATCCTCGCACGTCACGCCGATCACATGTCCGCCCGCTTCAGACGCGCCGCGTGAAACGGCTTCCATCACGCCGATGTAGCCGCCGGTCAACACGGTATGCCCGCGCTGCGCGAGAAGTCCGCCCAGCAAACGGGCTTCTTCATATTCAGGAGAGTCAGGTCGCGGCTGTGCGCCGCCAAAAACAGAAATGTTCATTTCCACTTTCCCCCTCTCCTTTAGGAGAGGGCAGGGGTGAGGTAAAAATAAAAACGGCTCGCCACATCTGGGAGCCGTTCACGAGACACGTTGAACTGAACCTTATCCAGACGAGGCGGTTTTACACATCACGGGTCGCGGCAACGGGTTCAATAACATGCCGCGATTATACACGATTACCCCGCAGATTTGGCGGGACGATTTTCTCTGCTACAATACGAACGTGAATCTCGCCGACCTCCTCAAAAATTCATTGGATTCCGCGCTCCTGGACTTAATTCACCGCATCGCGGACGAATCCTCCGCGCTGGGATTCCCCATCTACCTCGTCGGCGGTTCCGTCCGCGACTTGATGCTGGCTCGCCCCATCCTCGACCTTGATCTCACCCTCGAAGGCGACGCGATCAAGCTCGTCCGCGCCCTCGTCAAAAAACACGGCGGCGAACTGACCACACACGAAAAATTCTTCACCGCCACGTGGACTCCCCAATCCTCTAATTCTCAAATTCTCGATCTTATTTCCACCCGCCGCGAAATCTACTCTGCGCCCGGCTCACTTCCCACCGTGACCAAATCCACCCTCGACGACGACCTCCGCCGCCGCGACTTCACCATCAACGCCATGGCAATCCGTGTGGACGGTGAACACTTCGGCGAACTGTACGATCCCCTGTGCGGACAATCCGACCTCGAGAAGAAATTGATTCGCGTTCTGCATCCCAAATCTTTTCTCGACGACCCCACGCGCATCTTCCGCGCCCTCCGCTATGCCGAGCGATACGGCTTCACAATTGATCCTGAATCGCTGAAACTGGTCAACGACGGCTCGCGCAAAGTTTTATCCACGTTGAGCGGCGAACGCCTCCGCCATGAGTTTGACTTGATCTTCGAGGAACCAAACCCTTCAACGATGCTCAAGCAACTTGCTGAGTTGGATGTGCTCAAATCAATTCGGTTACGAATTACGAGTTACGAGTTACCTCTATTGGATGATCCATCTCCAGCCTTTGGTGAATTTGCGGTTCCCGATATGCTTTCATTCCAACAAACGCTCTGCTGGGTTTTGTGGCTTATGAATTCATCCGTGTCGGAAATCGAGGATGTTGCCGAACGGCTTGCCTTTCCTGTTTTGCTTACCAATGCGGCTGTTTTTGCCTCTGCGCTGAAACAAGAGTTACCTTCCTGCAAGAATTGGAAACCCAGCCAATGGACATTTCACCTTGACGAGTTGCCCTCTCTCTCGGTCTATGCCGTGTATCTCGTGAGCAAGGAAAACGCGCTGAGTGAATATCTCTCAAAATGGCAACACGTCAAACCCCTCACCACCGGCGACGACCTCAAAGCCCGCGGACTCGCACCCGGTCCGCGCTATGGCGAAATCCTCCGTCACCTCCGCGCCGCGTGGTTGGATGGAGAGGTGGGGACGGAAGAGGAAGAAAGACAATTGCTTGCAACGCTTGTAACAGATCGGTGAAACATATTTTGTTAATTCTCGTAAAATAAATGAAGATTGTTGATTGGCAAACTTATCAATCCATCTCTAGGAGGAACCCATGTTCGGTTTTCAATACATTAAAGCCACGCCGTCGCAGTTCATCATGCACTATCGAGGAGGAAAGCTTCGCAGGTCGGGGACAGGCTTGGCGTTCTTTTATTTCAGGCCCTCATCCTCGATCGTTGTCGTGCCGATTGGTAGCGCCGACGTGCCGTTCATCTTCAACGAGATCAGCGCGGATTTTCAAGCCATCACGGTTCAAGGACAATTAACGTACCGTGCGCAAGACCCGCAACGGCTGGCGTCCCTGCTCAATTACACGGTAAGCGGAGGGGCGCAGATTGCTTACATCTCCGATGATCCGCAAAAATTGCCCCAGCGCCTGATCAACCTGTTGCAGGTGCTGGTCCGCGCCGAGGTGCAGAAACTCCCGTTGAAAGACGCGATTCATTCCACCGATGAAATAGCGACTGTGGTGATGTCCAAGTTGAGTCAGGTGAACGAGTTGTCCGCGCTGGGCGTAGAGGTGCTGGGGCTGGCGATCCAAGCCATTCGACCCGTCCCTGAGATGGCGCGGGCGTTGGAAGCGGAAGCGCGCGAGGCATTGCTTCGCCACGCCGATCAGGCTATCTATGACCGGCGTAATTCGGCGGTCGAGCAAGAGCGCAAGATCAAAGAGAATGAATTGAATACCGAAATCGCGGTAGAAGAGAAGAAGCGTCAAATCCGCGAGACGAAGGTCGAGGCTGATTTGGCGGTCGAAGCGAAAGAGCAACAAGTCCGCAAGGCGAAATTAGACGGTCAAATTACTCTGGAAACCGATCGCAAGCAACTGGTTGCCGCTCAAATTGAAAATGCCAAATCCGAAGCGGACGTTCAAGCCTATTCCATTGAAGCGTCGCTGAAGCCTTTGAAGAATCTTGACGCGGCGGCGTTGCAAGCGCTGGCTGTGCAAAACACCGATCCGAGGTTGATGGTGAGCTTGGCTCTCAAAGAACTCGCGCAGAACGCCGGCAAGATTGGCAACCTCAACATCTCTCCTGAGTTGTTTGAATTACTAATGAAGGATAAACCACAAAAGTAGAGGTGAGGTGTGGATTACGAGAAGATCGTCCTCGTCACTCGCAAGACGCGGTTGGAAGGATTGGTCGAGCGGTTCAACACGATTGGGCAGGCGAAATTCTACATCGAACATAGCGGCGGAGATTTTTCGCTTTATGAACGCGAACACGCCGCCTACCTGAACTCGCTGACCAAACTGCGCTCCGCATTGCAAAGACTCGGGAAGATGCAGGAAATTGAACGGGGCTTTCTACCCAACTTTCTCTTTGCGCCCGAAGACGTGGTGGTGACCATTGGCATTGACGGACTGGTTGTAAACACAGCCAAGTATCTCGATGGTCAACCCATCGTGGCAGTTAACCCCGATCCCGATCATATTGACGGAATCCTCCTGCCTTTCACTGTGCAGACGGCGATCCCTGCTGTGCAAAAGGTGATGGCTGGGCAACTCAAAGTTCGCCAGATCAGTATGGCGGAGGCGGCGTTGAACGACGGGCAGTCGCTTCTTGCTTTCAACGATCTATTTATTGGCGCGAAGACACATGTTTCGGCGCGATACAAGATCAGAACACAGGAGCAGGAAGAGCATCATTCTTCCAGCGGCATCATTGTTTCGACAGGCGCAGGTTCGACAGGCTGGTTGAGCAGTGTGTTCAACATGGCGAACGGAATGTACGAGGTCTTTTCAAAAAGCGAAGATGATATGGAGTTGCCTAGTATCCGCATAAAATGGGAGGCGGATCAGTTGATCTTTGTGGTCCGCGAGCCGTTCATCAGCAAGACGTCGGGCGCAGAGATCGTCAGCGGATTGGTGACTCCGCAATCTCCGCTGGTGGTCGAATCCGAGATGGCGGAGGGTGGCGTTATTTTTAGCGACGGCGTTGAAACGGATTTCTTGCCGTTCAATTCGGGAGCGATAGCAACGATCTCGCTGGCAAAAAAGAAGACGCATCTCGTAGTATCGTGATCTAAAATAACATCCTCCGCGCCGCGTGGTTGGATGGGGAGGTGATGGCGGCGGAGGAGGAATTGATGCTGCTTGATAACCTATTGTGATAAAGAATCATCGCTACAGGTCTATGCTATACTTGCAGAGAAGGAAAGAAGGCAACTATGATTCACCAGATCAAGCAAAGCGATTTGCCTAAGAAACTTTGGGATCTAATTGATGCGGCGTTGCGCGGCGAGCCCGTTTTCATCGAACGCGATGGCAAGGCGTTAGTGCAATTAACTCCGCTCAAGCAGATGTTCCACCCGCGCAAGGCGGGAAGCGCGAAAGGCATGATCAAAATGGCGGAAGATTTCGATGAGCCTCTTGATGACTTCGCCGCGTACATGCCATGAACATTCTGCTTGATACCCATGCCTTTCTGTGGTTTGTTGACGACAATCCGCGCTTGAGTCAACCGGCGCGGGTTTTAATTGAATCGGACGAATCACAGCCATTTCTTAGCGCGGCGAGCCTGTGGGAGATTGCTATCAAGATCAGTGTGGGAAAATTATCTTTGAATCAGGAATACGAAACTTTCATTTCTCACCATCTCGTGTTGAACGGGATCGGACTATTAAGTATTTCGCTGGAACATACAGCCGCTGTAACGACTTTGCCATTTCACCACCGCGACCCGTTTGATCGCCTGCTCGTAGTTCAATCCAAGATCGAAAGTATGACCTTCGTCAGCGCCGACCCCGCGTTTGATGCCTACGGTGTCAAACGCGTGTGGTGAAATGAACATCCAACCCTATCTCAACTTCGCCCGTCAACCTGCCTGCCGCGCCGGGCGGATCACGTCCAGTTACTACAACAAAGGAATCTGAAACAATGCGAAAAACGCTTCCGATACTGCTGGCGGTCTACGCCTTGTTGACAGTAGGGCTTCAATACCTGGCGAATGCCGGGCAAAAATTTCCCTTTTATCTTTACCCCTTGTCAACGCTGTTGGGTTTTTTGATCGCCTTATTCCACGCGGGCGCTCGCTTCAAATGGTCTCGCGCGCTTTGGCTGTTAGGTTCCGCATTTGTGGTTAGTCTCGCGTTTGAGAGTGTGGGCGTGCTCACGGGTTTGATCTATGGTCCCTATCACTACACTGACAAGTTGGGACGCCTGTTTCTAGGTCTGGTGCCGCTGATCATCCCGATCGCGTGGTTCATGATGATGTATCCGTCCTTCGTCATTGCGGATTGGATCGTCCCCGGTAAGGCGAACGCCCGTCCCGTTTGGGTGGCGGCGGCGGGAGCGATCGTGATGACGGCCTGGGATGTGGTCATGGACCCGGTCATGGTGAAGATCGGTCACTGGGTCTGGGATGTCAATGGACCGTATTTCGGCATCCCCTTGCAGAATTTCTTCGGTTGGTGGCTCACGACCTTTGTGGCATTCATGGTCTTCCTCTGGCTTGGCAAGCCGCTTTTGGCAGACCGCTCCGATCCGCAATTCGATAAGTTGACGGTTATCCTTTTTTGCATAACCGCGCTGGGAAGTATTTTGGGCGCGTTGTCCGGCGGATTGGGCGGCGCCGCGTTGGCTGGAATCTTCGCCGTCTCCCCATGGATGATTTTCGGCTGGCTGAAAATGTCGGAATGAAAATCAAAATTTCATGGCAGGCATCGTAGTGGCGACTTCAGTCGCTTTTTGCCCGAACGATTAAAATTTCTTGCGTGGAGCGCGCCGTGCCAAAAAAAGAAATCGGCTTTAGAGGAACAATTTCGCCGCATAATTTGCCTGCCGCACCGCGGTGCCAATATTTTTTGATACCGTTCTGATAAAATGGGGAATGAAAAGCGAGAGTGTTCCATGAAGAAAAACCCAACCCAAATGCAAATCGGCGAGCGAATCTCCCAATTGGAAGAGAGCCTCCGAGCCATGCAAGCCGAACTGGCGATTCTGCGTTCGCAGAAACTGGTCAACGCCCTGTTGGAGGCAGATGGACCTGTGCCGCGTGAAAACCAGACTGTCGTCCGAGCGGCAGGAGGTTTGACCATCAAGGGTTCACGCCTCACTTTGTTTGCCATCATGGATGAGATCAGGGAAGGAAACTCCCTGAAGAATGTGCGCGATCTGTATGAGCTTACCGACGAGGAGATGCTCGACGTTCTCGACTACATCCACTTGCACAAAGCGGACGTAGAGAAGGAATATCAGTCTGCTTTGAAATCTGCCGAGGAAAATCGAAAATACTGGGACGAGAAAAATCAGGAACAGTTAGGAAGGATATACGTCCAACGTGATGTCGTCCGCGCGAAGTTACACGAGTTGCGGGAGCAATATCACACGGATCGCAAATCGTGAAAGTTCTTCTCGACCATCACCTGAAGAAACAGGGAATTTTGCTGTGGGCGACTATGGGCAGCGAAGGTTGGCTCAAACTGCTGGATATCCCCATGCTTACTTTTAGTGATGTGGGGCTTCCGATTAACAGCAACGACCGTTCTGTGTGGATGTTTGCGCAGGAGAAACAACTCATTCTTCTCACCGGGAATCGAAATAGCGAAGGGGAAGATTCGCTGGAGCAAACTATTCGAAATGAGAACACTCCGTCCTCATTGCCTGTTGTTACCATTAGCATGGTCAGCCGCATGGAAGAGCGCGCTTTCCGCGAGCAATGCGCTGAACGGCTGGTCGAAATCATTTTGAATATAGAAAATTATCTCGGCATCGGGCGGGTTTACATCCCATAAAAAATGAAACTTGATTCCTACCTCAACTTCGCCCGCCAACTTGCCTATCGCGCCGGGCGAATCACCCTCAGTTACTACAACAAAGGGATTCAACACGATCTGAAAAATGACGAGTCGCCCGTCACTGCGGCGGATCGCGCCACCGAGCAATTCATCCGCGGCGAGATCGAGAAGGCGTATCCGAGTCACGCGATTGTGGGTGAGGAATATGGAGAAAAAGCAGGGGCGAAGAATCCCTTCCGCTGGATTGTTGACCCAATTGACGGAACGAAATCCTTTATGAAGGGCGTGCCGTTCTACTCCGTGTTGATCGCGTTGGAAATTGAAGGCGTGTCGCGCGTCGGCGTTGTATGTTTCCCCGCGCTGGATGAAATCCTCTACGCGGCAGACGGACTCGGCGCATGGTGGAACGGAAAACGCGCGCATGTTTCCGAAGTGAAAAACCTAAAAGAAGCGGTGTTCACATACACGAGTTGGTCGGGCTTCCGCACGAAGAAAAGACTCGATGTGTTCGAGAACTTGCACAAAGAATGTTTCTACGGGCGCGGTTGGTCCGATGCGTACGGGTATCACATGGTCGCCACGGGTCGCGCCGAGATCATGCTCGACCCGAGTATCAAAATTTGGGATGTGGCGCCCATGTCGCCCATCCTGCGTGAAGCGGGTGGGTGGTTCGGCTCATGGAACGGCAAAGAAGGTCACACTCACGGGGAAGGACTCGCCGTCAATGCCGCGCTCAAATCCAAAGTCCTGAAAATGTTACGTGTATAATGAGCATCATGTCAACGCGGGATTCTGTTCAGGTCAAAGTGCAAGACGAGCGCCTGCCGTATCGCCTGCGCGAGCGGTTCATGTCCGCGCCTGAGTTGGCGTTGTTCCGCGCTTTGCAAAACATGGCGGGCAGGCATTACGTGGTCTGCCCCAAAGTTGCGCTCAACGATATTTTTTATATCGTGCGTCCCAACGAGAATGTCCATTTCTTCAACAAAATTTTTCGCAAGCATGTGGATTTTCTGCTGTGCGATCCAAAGACCCTTCAGCCTGTTTTTGGAATTGAGATCGTGAAGCCCGTCGGCAAATCGGAAACGCGCGAAGCCGATCGCTTTCTCGAAGAACTTTTCCTCAGCGCGGGGCTTCCGCTCGTGCATGTGATGTCGAGCGAAAATTATTTGGAAGAGGACTTGGCGGAATTATTCCAACTTGCGATTCTCAAAGTGAAGCAGACGAGACCGCTTCGCGCGACGGGGAGAGTTGATTCGGTTCCTCATTGTCCCGCGTGCGGGCGGATGATGGTGTTACGTATGCATCGCACCGGACCCGACAAAGGCAAGCGTTACTACGGTTGCATGGATAACCCCAAGTGCGGCGGTATGGTGAGGATAGATTGAAGCCAAAAAGGGACTGTCATCTTCAAGATGACAGTCCCTTTTTTTATCGATAATGTTTCGCGATCTCTGAGGCGTATTTTTTCCCAAGCGCATTCTTGTTGTCTTCCAGCCAATCTGAAAACTTGATCTTGCCCCGCGCTGGCTCATGAGAAACGAGCAGGTTTCCCATCAAACCATCCACTTCTTCGGGCGTGAGCAACACGTCGTTGAGAAACAGACTCAAGAATTGCGAGGCAAGCAATGCCAGCCGCGGCGGCGCGGAAACGACGAGCCGCTTTGCGCCGATCGTTTCACCCACGAGTTTGACTAATTCTTTGAACGTGTAGCTCTCGGGCCCAACCGCGTCCGTGATGTAACTGTCTTTGCTGTACACGCCTTCCACGGCGAGGTCCGCCACATCTTCCACATGCACCGGCTGTATCCCATACGAGCCGTCACCGGGGATAAGCATGACAGGCAGTCGCCGCAAAAGAAAAGCGATGTTATTGATGAGGATATCTTCCCCGCCGCCGACCAGCACAGTGGGGCGGATGATCGCGTATGGCAAGCCGGTGTCAATCACCGCTTTTTCGTTCGCCGCCTTGCCCCAATAATAAGGCAAGTGCGAATCGGCGGATGGGTTCGCGATGCTGATGTGGACGATCCGTTTTACGCCTGCGGTTTTCGCGGCATTGACCAGCTTCCGCGTATTCTCAACCGCGCGTGGCTGGGTGTTTTCTCCCTTATCGAATCGAACCCAATATGTATTCACCAAAACATCCGCGCCTTGCAGAGATTTGGTCATGCTCGCCTCTTCGAAATCCAGCGGAAAGGTTTTCACCTGTCCATTGAACGAGTTAGGGCGGTTTGGATGGTTGGTCAGCGTGACGACCTCCTCGCCGCGCTCCAAGAGTCGCTTTGTGATGTATTTGCCCGTGTAACTGAATGCGCCTGTAACTGCGATTTTCATAGTTGCTCCTTTGCGATTATTTCAATACGTTCAACACCTTCGCAACGTTTGATAAGCCCAGACTTTCTAGTTTGATGACGGCTTTCGAGAGGCTGTCAATCGCGTCGAAAAATTCTTGCAATGCCTGTACGCGTTTGTAGGCGAACTTCCATTCGTCATTGTCCACCCAGTTCTCGTCCATGGCGGCGAGCGCGGCTTTCACCGAACCGACGGCGCGATCAAATTCGCTGTTTTGTCTTTCTTTGAGAATGGACTTGATCGCCGCATAGAAATCGGTCTCCGCTTCGTAGTAGTCTTTGCGGTCGCCGAGTTTGGTCGAACGGTGGACCAGCCCCATACGCGCCAGCGCGCGGATCTCCGTGCTGATCGCGCCTTTGGTCAACCCGGTCTCGGCAACGATCTCGTCCAACGATAGGGGAGCGGGGGAGAGGTAGAGCGCGGCGAAGATCGCGCCCATCCCTTTGGGGAAACCCCAGAAGCGGCTGATCTGGCTCAGCCCCTCGGTGAAATCTTTTTTGATTCTAGTCAGCGATTGCGGCATGAGATTATCTCGTTTTGTACGTTTAGTGATTACTAAACGAAATATACGACTGAAAAATTGATTTGTCAAGCGTTGATCTTCGCGTAGGCAGTTTGATGTGATCTAAGTTACCGCAAGCGAAAGGCAATAAGATAAGTGCAACTTCCCGTGTCGAAATAAAAAGTCAGACGATCTTGTTCGTCCGCTTCGTAGAGCTATTTCAAGAGCGTTGTGGATTTATTACTGAACTGTAATGCGAGACTGCGAAGCGTCTCGCCTTTCAGGTTGTTCAGCGCGGAAGCGACATAAATG
>JAJTXU010000209.1 GCA_021462845.1 Anaerolineales bacterium | reverse complement strand
GACATGATCGGCTTGATCGAAAAAGCCGAAGCCGCGTTCGATCAGGAAGTGGCGCAAAAATCTGCCGAGCGCATGATGAAGGGACAGTTCACGCTCGAAGACTGGCTCGATCAAATGAAGCAGATGAAAAAGATGGGACCGCTCGCACAGATCATGGATATGCTGCCAGGGCAGATGGGACAAGCCGCGCGTCAGATTGACCCGAAAGATATCGAAAAGAATTTCAAGCAGACCGAAGCGATCATCCATTCGATGACGTTGAAAGAACGCCGTGACCCCGACATTTTGAACGCCTCACGCCGCCGCCGCATCGCGGCTGGCTCTGGCATGGAAGTGCAGGATGTGAACCGTTTAATCAAGCAGTTCCGCGAGGCGCAGAAGATGATGAAGATGTTGACGAAGACGGGAGGAAAGGGGTTGGGGAGGTTGTTTGGGTGAAGTTAGTTGGATAGTTGGTTAGTTATGTAGTTTGATAGTTGCGTGGTTCGGCGTGGCGCCAAGGCGCCACTGCCTCAGTTCGTGGAAGTCGGCTGAAAGCCGACTCGCTCGTTAGCGCGAAGCGCTTCCATGTACTGAGCAAGCGGCTTTAGCCCTGCGATGAAGATGTTGATGAAGACGGGAGGAAAAGGGTTGGGGAGGTTGTTTGGGTAGAGTTGTAAGAGTATACTCGACATATAAATTCATAATAGAAGGCAAATCAAATTATGACATTCACCAACATACTAAGCATCGCTATTGCGCTTATTACATTAATACTGACGGTGACGATCGCATTTCCAGAAGGCAGGACCTGGATAAAATCCAAGTACCTAAAACTTCGTTCATTTACCAGCACCTTATCAGAAAAATCGACAAATCGCTTTTCATCATTAATTACAGTATTGGTTGAGGTCGTATTTTTTCTGATTAATGAGTTTTTGTTACTTTATTTTTTGTCAACTCCCTTGCTCGTTGCATATTTTTTCATCCCTTCAATCCAAGAAATAACAATCAAAATTTATAACGAGATCGCTCTTACGTCTTCGGAACTGAAGGCCCTTGGTTTCTTTGTTTCCATTTTTCTGTATTTCCTTAGCGTCATAATATTTGTAAATTACAAGCTAAATCGTAAAATCGATTTCCTGCGCAACAGGGTCATTAATTTATATTCGCTAAAACCAATTGCTGAGATGACAAACGAGCAAAGAATGTTGATTTTTCAGGTTTTGAGATCGAATTGGAAAGCGATGACTCTTACAATTGGAGCGGATGTTTATCCAAACATTTCAGGTGGTTATCGCCTCACAGAAAGAGATTATTTGCGGGATGAATATGTGAAGGTGGCCAATTTGCTAGAAGTGTGTAAACCATTATCATTCGAAAAAGGCATTTTGTTAGTTGAATGTCCGAATTCAAGTATTCAAAAACAACTTTTACGACATTCATTCTACGTAGAAAAGTTCTTGGCTAAAAGAATTGAATATTTAACTGGGTTTGGTTATAAAGAAGAATATGAAGAACCCATTTACTATGGCATATCAAAAGTTGATTTAACAGTTTCAAGAAACAAGCCTCAAAATGTAGTTGCTGTGAAAAGCAATAAAAAGAAAGATTTGTGATAAAAGGACATTTATCGACCAGATTTACAAAAGCGACTGTCGTTCTATGGACAGTCGCTTTTATTCCCAAACCACATATTTCGGGCTTTCTGCCAATTTGGAATGCTTCCTCCCTCCTCTCTTCATACCGAATTCACAACCGAATCCTATATTCGGAGCATCAGTTCAAACAAAAGGAGTTGTAGGTCGCGCTTAAAGCGTGACCTACTTTTTTGAAGGGGAATTATTGACAAGCCCGTTCAGGTATCCTTGAATCGCAAACCTGAACTTCACGCAAGTAATTCATCCATTGTGTGATATCTGCTTCGGTGGGTTTATAACGGAAAGCGACTTGCACAAGATAAAAACTGTCGTTGCCCTGGATCGCCTTCAGGTACGTGAATTCCACTTTTTGAGTTGAGGAATTCAAGGGGCAATACAACATCCAAAGCACGAAGTTGTATCCATTTTCAACGCCGTCTGCTACGGGGTAGGTTTCGCTATTTTCACACGCGCCGAACCAGCGATTGGTCATCGTCTCCTGCGCTTGTTGCGGGGTAGTATTCTTTTCGCCCAGATAAACCTGCACAGTGACCATGATCGTCCAATCTTCGACCGTCTCGCCTTCTGCGACCATCTCTGTGATGGTTTGATTTCCCTGCTCCGCCTGATATCCGATCTTGAAACCATTGGGAAGCCCTGCCAACAGGTTTTCGTTTTCGAGTCCCGTAGCAGATGGGGTCGATTCTGTTTGAGATGGAGGCTGTGTAATGAAATCGCTCGGCATGGGCGGCATGGTGACGATCGTTTGCGGGGTCGCCGTAGCCAAACTGGGCAGGTTTGCCGATGAGCAAGCAAGGACGAAAAGGATGCTAATGAGGATCGCGCTGATGGTGATCGTTGATTTTTTCATATCGTTTTGTTGAGTTTTGTGACGATTGTCATGCTGGGCGTCTCTTTACTTCGAGTAATGATAACGGCAGGAAATAATCACGAGATCCGTCTTTGTTACCCCATAAACTAGACGATGTTCATCGTCAATTCTTCGAGACCAGTAGCCAGATAAATCTGCTTTCAACGCTTCTGGCTTTCCTATCCCCTCAAATGGTGCACGCAATGTGTCTTTGATCAGTTGGTTGATCCGTTTCAGCAACTGACGATCTTTCTCCTGAAACCATAGATAATCCTCCCATGCGGATTCAGTAAAGACCAGTCTCATGCCTCATCCAGTTCGCGCTCAGTTACCTTTCCTGCCTGTGCTTCCGCAATAGACTTTCGAAGACGCGCGGCGTTCGCAGGATTGGACAACAGGTAGGCTGTCTCCTGCCATGAGTTGAACTCGTCCAGCGACAGTAGAACGATTTGCTGACCTGTTTCGGTAGTGATAATGGTCGGCTCGGCGTCCGAAAAGACCTTCTTGATCAGCGAGTCGAGATTGCGTTTTGCTTCATTAACTGTCACCATGTTCATGGTTCACCTCTTGCAAGTGATTGTTAGCTTGCATGGGGCGATTATAGCATTATTGGGAATGATAGGAAACTGTCGAAATAGCGAACCGCTTTCCTCCCTCCTCTCTTCACACCAAATTCACAACCAAATCCTATACTCCGAGCGTCAGGTCAAACAACAAAGCGCCGTCACCTGTAAAATGACGGCGCTTTGTTACTACGCATTGACAAAACATCCATCTGCGCGGCCTCGAGATTAAATTCCCATCTAGTTCGCCTTGCGAGTACGTGAGGAATTTCCGTTCTTCGTGCTAACTTTCCTCGCCGTATCGCGTGAGATAACTTTCGGGTTCTTAACGCGCGAACGAATAGGCGCAAGTTCACCTACGTCAACGAAGACAACGTTTGCATCTTTTTTTGGCGCATGTTTTAGCATAAAGCGTGTATAAGCCTTGTCGCGCGAATCAAGCAGGATAACCTCCGCGCCATCGGGAATCTGTTCGCTGAATTTGGGGTGCGTGGCGATAAATCGGGTGAACTCAAGGAAGAGGTCTCCGTGTTTTAAATTATACAGATCACTCATAGTTCATCTCCTTCAAAAAGCGGGTTCGGTACATCTGCCAGTTTTTCATGATGTCTCTTTGACCAAACGTCAGTGCGCCAGAGGTTGAATATCCTTCCAGCATTCTTTCGTTTGACTGCCATTAGGGTGCAAGATGTCGCGGTGAGGTCGGGCGTGGGCAGTATCATAACGGACAACCGCGTACCAAACGCCCGCAACGATTATTTCAAGTTGAATGCGGAATTCTACAATTTTCTGTCCCTGCGAAACGTGATAATGACGATACCTGCATGTACGAGTCGCGGGGTCGAGATAAATTAGAAATTCGCGTTCGCCCATGGATGTATTTTACACGAAATCAGGGGTGGAATGATAAATAGCAGGTTGTTCCCTTCCCTCAAACCATCCCTCCTCTCTTCACACCGAATTCACAACCCAATCCTATACTTCGAGCATGATCATTTTGCGTAGTTGACGTTCTCTAACGTCGACGCCTGCGTGCTCCGCGAGGAGCGCCGGCTGCACAATGAAAAATGTTCAAACAAAAAGGAGTAAACATGAACGGAAAAATTGCACTACGTGTTGTTTCAGGATTGGTCTTGCTTGCGGTCATCGCCGCCATTGGCTTCTTCTCGTTTCTGGCGGGAGTTGCCGAAGGTCCGCCGATCACCATCGAAGCGCCATCGGGTGAATCGATGCCCGCGCCGTATCCGCATTTCGGATATGGATACGGGATGCGCCCGCATCATCCATTCGGATTTGGTTTCGGATGCTTGATTCCCATCTTCGGTGTTCTTCTGCTCGTTCTCGCGCTCAAATCTTTTCGCGGGATGATGTGGGGTCCGCGCTGGGGCTGGGCAGGTCGTCACGGTTGGGGTGAGCACAGCGTCCCGCCGATGTTCGAGGAGTGGCACAAGAAAGCGCATGGCGAGTCGACGGAAGAAAAGAAAGAATAAGAACGTATAATTGCCGTGAGGCGGGGCGCGCTCCGCCTCACGATCTTTCTTCTTTCCTCTTTCCTTGTCAACACGAAAGAACAAAGAGGAAAGACATCCAACCCGCAAGCCTATGAAGACTATCCTTGTCGTTGACGACGAACCCAAGATCACCCAACTCGTGCGCGATTATCTCGAGCGCGCGGGATTTGGCGTTTTGATCGCGCATGACGGGAAGAAAGCCTTGTCGCTGGCGAAGACGGAAAAACCTTCCGCGGTCATTCTGGACCTCGGCTTGCCTCAGCTCGATGGGCTGGATTTCACCCGCGAGTTTCGCAAAACCTCCAACGCGCCCATCATCATGCTCACCGCCCGCTCCGAAGAATCGGACAAACTCATCGGTCTCGAGCTCGGCGCGGACGATTATATGACCAAGCCATTCAGCCCGAAGGAATTGGTGGCGCGCGTCCGCGTGGTATTTCGACGCATCGAGAACGCGACCAGCATGAGTTCGGAGATGATCCGCGTGGCAGATTTGACCCTCGATGTGCCGCGGATGCGAGTCACTGCCGAGAAGCGCGAGATCGAAGAGTTGACTCCCACCGAATTTGAATTACTCGCGACGCTCACGCGCCAGCCTGGACGCGTCTTCACCCGCGCCCAATTATTGGATGCGATCCATGGCGTGGCGTTTGAATCTTACGAGCGGGCAATAGACGCGCACATCAAGAACATCCGTCGCAAGATCGAGGTCAAAGCGAGCGAGCCGAAATATGTGTTGACGGTGTACGGCGTCGGCTATAAATTTGCGGATAAGTGAGATATTGCGTAGTGCGGACTTCGTATCTCAAACCGCAAATACGTAATACGTAGTACGAAGTATGGGTATGAAATTCCTCAGCCAATGAAAAGACATCACTCTCCTCACAAGCCACCATGGTGGCCCGAGAACGAAGAATGGCCCCCCAAGCGCTGGCAAACGCGCCGCGGACCTTTCTTCCGCAGAATGGGATGTTTTTTCATCCTGTTTAGTTTCTTCGCTTGCATCGGCGTAATGGTGTTGACGGGATTCTTCCTCACCCCGTTCGTGGAATTTCACAACATGCCGCCGAACATGCCGCAGATGCACCGTCCCGATTTCATTTTTCCATTCGGATTTTTTGGTTTCCTGATTTTGATCGGGGCAATATTTTTTGGTGTTCGCAATTTACGGCGCATGTCCATGCCATTGGATGAGTTGCTCGAAGCGTCGAATCGCGTGGCGGATGGCGATTTCGCTGTGCGCGTGGAGGAGCGGGGACCGTTTGAAGTCCGCGCGTTGTTGCGCGAGTTCAATTCGATGACTGAAAAGTTGGAAGTGAACGATAAACAACGCCGCGCCATGCTCGCCGATATTTCGCACGAACTCCGCTCGCCGATCACGATCATGCAAGGGAATCTCGAGGGGATGATTGACGGAGTCTATTCAGCGGATGCGGAGCGATTGAAGTCGCTGTACGAT
>JAJTXU010000208.1 GCA_021462845.1 Anaerolineales bacterium | reverse complement strand
TTCTTGAACAAATTGCAATCGACCTCTTTCAGTTCCTCGTTCTTGGATACCTATGGCTATTCCGCCATTTGTCCGCTGTTTAAATGATTCATCTATTAGCTTAAGTGGTTTGCAAGATTCGAGTATTGGCTTTGGGTATCAACCAACGTGGTCAATGGGCTTCCCAATCCTGCTTGGGCTACCCATTGATCATGCTGTCGTCAGCCCCGAACTCATTGTTCAGGATCGGATTGTTAGTCCACAACTCGGAGGAGATCATGCTCCGTTATGGATAACTATAGCCCTCAGAAAGTGAAAAAATCTTCATCAGGCCTGCGCATTTTTCTACAATCAAGCCAATCTGTTTTCATATACATACTATGTCCTCCATCGAAGTCAACAACCTCCAAAAAACTTTCCAAACCAAGCGCAAAGCCGCAGGGATGCGCGGTTCTCTTCGCGCGTTGTTCAAGCCTGAATACACTTCCATCGAAGCCGTGCGCGGACTATCCTTTCACATGGAGGCAGGCGAACTGCTCGGCTTCATCGGTCCGAACGGCGCGGGAAAATCCACGACGATAAAAATTCTCACGGGCATTTTGCATCCATCGAGCGGCGATGCGAAAGTGCTGGGATTCGTCCCGTGGAAAGAGCGGCAGAAACTCGCCTATCACATCGGCACAGTCTTCGGTCAACGCCCACAGTTGTGGTACCACCTCCCCGCCATTGATACGTTCATGCTCTTCGGAAAAATCTACGAACTCGATGACCGCGAGACGAAAAAACGAATCGCGTTTCTCTCCGAAGCCTTCGAGATTCAGGATCTGCTGGAGACTCCCGTCCGCAAACTTTCGCTGGGACAACGGATGCGCTGTGAAGTCGCTGCGTCGCTTCTTCACCGCCCCAAACTGCTTCTGCTCGATGAGCCGTCCATCGGCTTGGACGTGGTCGCCAAACAACACATCCGCGACGCGATCAAGCGCATGGCGCAAGAGGAAAACGTTGGCGTGTTACTCACTTCGCACGATGCGGGTGATCTCGAAGCGTTGTGCCGCCGCGTGATCATCGTCAACCACGGACAGATCGTCTACGAAGACAAGGTCTCGAATCTCAAACGCAAATTTCTCACGCGCAAGATGGTCGAGGTCCGTTACGCGGAAGAAGTCTCCCCGAATTTTTCGATTGACGGCGTCGAGATTCTCAAAGTGGGAAGTTATGGCGTGAAGTTGCGCTTCGACACAACCAAAACTCCCGTAGACCAGGTGATGTCGCATCTCTCCCAAGCAGGTGAACTGGTGGACATCACCGTTTCCGATCCGCCATTGGAGGAAGTGATCGCGAAGATTTACCAAGACGCGCAACCCGGAATGCGGACTTAGGTCCGCGCGCCGCAGCCCGCAACAAAAAGCGGACTGAAGTCCGCGCTCCGTTTCAGCGCTCCATTTTCTATGAAAAAATACCTATCCATCCTCTCGATGCAGATCATCAACAACATCGCCTACCCGGGAGATTTCCTCGGCAGGTCTATCAGCATTGCCACGTTCATCTTCATCTTCGCGGGGCTATGGGGAACGACATTTATGATCGCAAACACGGACGTGATCAACGGGCTAACGTTCCCGAACATGGTCTGGTATTTTATGATGGCAGAAACGCTCGAACTCGGTAGACCGCGCATCAACCGAACGATCTCGGAACAGGTTAAGAACGGAGAGGTCGCGTATATTTTGAACAAGCCGTACAACTTTCTCCTGTATCATTTCTCCGCAGGGTTAGGCGATGGAGCGGTGAGAATGACCCTCAACTTGATCGTCGGCTCCATCGTCGCGTGGATTCTCGCTGGCGCGCCTCCCCCGCTGTTGGGCTGGCTCATGGCATTCGTCACCTTGATCGGCGCGTGGATTCTGCACTTTTGCTTCATGGCATTGATCGGTCTCGCCGCGTTCGTTGTAGAGGAAACAAACTCGTTCGAACTGATCTACCAGAAATTGGTATTCATTCTCGGCGGATTTCTTTTTCCGATAGACATGTTCCCTACATGGTTGCAGAACATTTCCTACGCGCTCCCCTTCCCGTACATGATGTATGCGCCCGCGCGGCTGTTCGTCAAACCCGACGTTGATCTGTTCTGGCGAATGCTCGGCGGGCAAGTATTTTGGGTTGCTGTCTTTGTATTCCTGCTGGCTTTTGTCTATCAACGCAGTGAGAAATATCTCACGGTGAACGGCGGATAACATGAGACAAGTCAAATTCATTCTCGCTTTGTGGAAAGCGAACATCCAAGCCGCGATGGAATTCCGCGCGGCGTTCTTCACGCAGGTCATCTTTATGATGATCAACAACGGGGTCTACTTCATCTTCTGGGTTTTGTACTTCGACAAATTCAACGCGGTGCGCGGTTGGGACATCAACACAATGATGCTCCTCTTCGGCATCGCCGCGAGCGCATGGGGCATCGGCGCGTTTTTCTTCGGCAACTTCATCTCCCTCGCCGAAGTCATCGTAGGCGGACGCCTCGATTACTACCTCTCGCTTCCTCGCCCCGTTCTTTTGCATGTGCTCGCTTCCAAAAGCATCGGAAGCGGCATGGGCGACCTCATTTACGGCATCGGCAGTTTCATGCTCTCGGGATATTTCACACCCGATGGAACGCTTCGATTCCTCCTCGGCGTTTTTGCCGGGGTGTGCATCTTCATCGGTTTCCTCGTCATCGTGCAGAGCCTGTCGTTTTGGCTGGGCAACACCGTCGCGCTCAGCCAATTCGCGTTAAGCGCGTTGCTCACGTTCTCGCTGTATCCCAGCGTGCTCTTCGACGCCACGACCAAATTCATTTTGCTCACCATAATTCCCGCCGCGTTGATCGGCACGATCCCCGCCGAGTTTGTGCGCGAGTTCTCGTGGCAGAGCGCGATCCAAATGGTCTCAGGCTCGCTGGTCTTTTTGTTTCTGTCAATTTTTATTTTCAAGTTGGGGTTGAAACGCTACGAATCAGGGAGCGCGATTCAAGTGGAAGTCTGACCCGCATTCTCTGGTATAATCTCGGCTCGTGACTGGTCCTGCCCAACGGTTTCCCACTCGGGAGGCTGTAAGCACGGAGACCTGCATAGATTATAGAAAGGAAAGCAAACGTCATGCCATTACAGAAGGAAGCGAAGACCAAACTGATCACGGATTACCACCGTCATGATACCGATACCGGCTCCCCCGAGGTGCAGATCGCGATCATGACCGGGCGCATCCAGCAGTTGACCGACCACTTGCGCGCCAACAAGAGCGATCAGTCGTGCCGACGAGGATTGCTCAAACTCGTGGGGCAACGCCGCCGCATGTTGTCGTACTTGCGGCAGGCTGATTACCAGCGCTATTTGGGAATCACCGAGAGTTTGAACCTGCGTCACAAATAGTTAGACTAGACCTCACAGGTCTGCGAGCCCTTCGACGGGCTCAGGACAAGCCTGTGAGGTCTTATTATTAATCCGCCGTCAGGAATTGAATAGCGCGAATAACTACCAGCAGACTGAAGTCTGCATTCCGGTTGTTCACACTCTTCAGTCCCTGACTCGAGGCGGAAAATTGTAGGACAAGGTTAACCTTGTCGTACTCAGGAGACATTTCAATGAAACCCGAATCAAAAAAGTATTCAACCCAACTTGGGAAGAACACCGTCACGTTCGAGACCGGCAAACTTGCCGGGCAGGCTGGCGGCGCGGTCACTTTCGGCACACCCGAGTCCATCGTGTTCGCGGCGGCGACCATGGGCGACGTGCGCGAAGGCATAGATTTCTTCCCGCTTTCTGTGGAATATGAAGAGCGGCTCTACGCTGGCGGACGTATCCCCGGTTCGTTCTTCCGACGGGAGGGCAGACCCGGCACGGAGGCGATTCTCGTCGCCCGTCTAACCGACCGTCCTCTCCGCCCGCTGTTTCAGGATGGGATGAGGAACGAGGTGCAAGTCGCCATGTTCTCGCTCTCGTCCGATGGCGTGAACCCGCTCGACGTGCTGGCTATCAACGCCGCGTCAGCCGCCATCACGATCTCAGACATCCCCTGGGGCGGACCCGTCGGCGCGGTGCGCGTGGGACGCGTCAACGGCGAATTCGTCATCAACCCGACGTACGCCGAAATGGAAGAGTCCGATCTTGATCTGCGAATCGCCGGCACGAAAGACGCGATCCTGATGGTCGAATGCGGCGCGAACGAGATCCCCGAAGACGTGATGGTCGCCGCGCTCGAACTCGGACATAAATCTATTCAGCCGCTGATCGAACTGCAACTGAAAATGCGCGAGGAACTCGGCAAACCCAAACGCGAAGTGACTCTCTTCGTGCCAAGCGACGAGATCAAGAAAAAAGTTTTTGATCGCGTGAGCGGAGCGATGAATGCTCTGCTCGACAAGCCTCTCTCAAAGAATGAATTTTATTCCGGCATGAAAGCCATCAAGACCGAAGCAGAGACCGAATTATGCGCTGTGCCTGAGGGCGGCAACCCCGCCGATTACATGCCGGTCAACATGTTCCGCGAGTCGTTTGAACAGGCAGAGATGGATGTGGTGCGCGAACGCATCCTAAGCATGGGCAAACGTCCCGATGGGCGAACGCCGACAGACATCCGCCCGATTTGGTGCGAGGTGGGAATCTCCCCGCGCGCGCATGGCTCAGGCTTGTTCACCCGCGGCGAGACACAAATCCTTTCAGTGGCAACGCTGGCTACATTGGGTGAGGCGCAGGAACTCGATAACCTCAGCCCGATCAAAGACAAACGCTATTTGCATCACTACAACTTCCCGCCGTATTCCACCGGCGAAGTGAAACGCATGGGCGGGCAAAGCCGCCGCGAGGTCGGTCACGGCGCGTTGGCAGAACGCGCGCTCGAACCGGTTATCCCTGCGGAAGAATCGTTCCCGTACACCTTGCGAGTCGTGTCGGAGGCGTTGTCCTCCAACGGCTCGACCTCGATGGGCTCGGTCTGCGGATCGACCCTCGCGCTCATGGACGCGGGCGTGCCGATCAAGGCTCCCGTCTCCGGTGTGGCGATGGGATTGATCACAGACTTGAATGGCTCCGGTCGTTACAAAATTCTCACCGACATTCAAGGCACCGAAGATCACCTCGGCGATATGGATTTCAAAGTGGCGGGAACGCCGGCGGGCATCACCGCTTTGCAAATGGACATCAAGATCAGCGGCTTGAGCGCGCAAATGATGAAAGAAGCGCTCGAACAAGCGAAAGTGGCGCGCGCCTCCATTTTGGAAAAGATGCTCGCTGTCCTGCCCGAATCACGACCCGAAATCAAAGAACATGCGCCGCGCATCATCACTGTAAAGATTCCCGTTGATAAGATCGGCGCGTTGATCGGACCCGGCGGCAAGAACATCCGCGCGTTGCAAGAGGAAACGGGCGCAAAGATCGACATCGAAGAAGACGGCACGGTTTACATCGCGTCATCCGACAGCGTGGGCGCGAAGATCGCGCAGGAACGCATCGCCGGGTTGGGAGAAGAAGCGGTCGTTGGCAACATCTACACCGGCAAGGTCGTGCGCATCGCAGACTTCGGCGCATTCGTCGAAATTCTGCCCGGCATGGACGGGCTTGTTCACATCTCGCAACTCGCTTCGGAGCGTGTGAACAAAGTGGAAGACGTGGTCGGCATGGGCGAGGAGATTACCGTGATGGTGACCGACATTGACCCGCAAGGCAAGATTCGACTTTCGCGCCAAGCCGTGTTGGAAGGCTGGACCGCCGAGGAAGCGCGCGAGAAAG
Organism: Anaerolineales bacterium; assembly: GCA_021462845.1. Lineage (GTDB taxonomy): Bacteria > Chloroflexota > Anaerolineae > Anaerolineales > Villigracilaceae > Defluviilinea. Next base: position 321 of record JAJTXU010000208.1, on the reverse strand, counting down.
ACGGTCCGCGCCGAAGCGGTGGCGGCGGACGTCCCGGTGGAGATCGCGGGCGCGGCGGGGATCAAAGAGGCGGGGATCGCGGGGGGAGAGATCGCAATAGAAGGTAGAAAGTGGAGAATTAGAGAATTAGAGAATCAGAGAGTTAGATGATTAGTGAACACGGATGGAGCGAACGAGGCTTCGTCCGTTTTTTTGTGGGGGGAGACTGGGGATTAGAGATTAGAGATTGGAGATTGGAGACTGGGGATTAGGCGTCGAGGGGGGACTTGACGGCTAGTCCGCCGCGTTGGAGGACATGGGTGTAGATCATGGTGGTTTTTA
>JAJTXU010000207.1 GCA_021462845.1 Anaerolineales bacterium | reverse complement strand
GTTGCTTGCTTCGATTTTCCCGCTGACCACACTCCCCATTGCGACAAGAATATTATTTCCAATCGCGGACCCCGGCGCAAAACGGACGGCGCTGCCGAGGTAACAATCGCTTCCGATTTCAATATCCCGATCTCGCACGCCCACACCATGCGTCCAGAATTGCGAGCCGATGCCCGCGACCCACGAACGGTCGCCGAGTTTGAACTTCCCCGCCACATCGAAGTGATGACCCGATGTGATCAACGTGTCCGCGCCGATCTCCAGCGCCCGCGCGTAATTCAAATTACGGTTTTCCTCGCGCAAGACCCAGTATCCGCACGAGAAGGTATTCCGATCTCGAATAGACGCACCCTCCGCGATATTCACTTTCATGGGCCCGATGAACTGATTGAAGAAGCCGATCTTGGATTTTATGACGGCAAATTCATCAACGGCGATGATCGTTCCAAAGCCAATACGTGACGATGCAATTCGATAACCGAACAGCAAACGATAGCCAAGAACGCGCAAAAAATTCAAAGGCAGGAAGCCGACGAAGATGGCAAGGGCAACTTTTAAAATAGGCATAATTTTCAAATTATAATCGGGGACATGTCAACTCTATCCACTTCCGCGCAAAAAATTCAAGACCTGCTCAACTCGCTCGGATACAACTATACCGTGATCGAACGTGCCGAGTCCACGCGCACGGCGCAAGAAGCCGCCGACCGCGCGGGATGCGAACTCGGCCAGATCGTCAAGTCGCTCATCTTCAAAGGCAAAGAATCGCATAAGCCGATCCTCGTCCTCACCAGCGGCGCGAACCGCGTGGACGAAAAACGCATCAGCGAATATGCGGGCGAGACCATCGGCAAAGCGGACGCTGATTTCGCGCGAGCCGTCACGGGCTTCGCCATCGGCGGCGTTCCGCCCATCGGTCATGCTCAAAAGATCGAAACATATCTCGATGAAGATTTTCTGCAATACGAAACGGTCTGGGCGGCGGCAGGGACTCCGAATGCGATCTTTGAATTGTCATCGAGCGATTTGCAAAAGATGACCGAGGGGAAAATCTGTCGCGTCAAGCCCTGAATTTCTTTATTGCAAGCCCTGCTTCTTTGTCGTAGAATCGTCATATCTCAAACAAGGAGTCCCAATGGCTACAACTGTACAAACCGAAACCCGCCCGATGACCGAGGAGGCGGACTTTCTACAAATCAAATCCGTTGACCATGTGCATTTTTATGTGGGCAACGCCAAGCACGCCATGTATTATTGGTGGAAGGCGTTCGGCTTCAAGCCCATTGCGTATTCGGGACTTGAAACAGGCAACCGCGACTTTGCTTCGTATGTATTGGAATCGGGGCAGGCGCGGTTTGTTGTTTCCGCGCCGTATTCGCCGTCCAGCCCGCTCGCGTCGCATCACATGCTGCATGGCGACGGCGTGAAGATGATCGCGCTCGAAGTGGACGACGTGGAAAAAGCATGGAAGGAAACTACCGCGCGAGGCGGTAAATCGGGATGGACGCCGCGCGAAGAGAAAGACGATTTCGGAATCTATCGCACGTCCGCAATTTACACGTACGGCGAAACCCTGCACGTATTCGTTGACCGCGGCGATTACAAAGGCGTCTTCGCGCCCACGTATAAGCCGATCAAATATGAAGCCGAGTCAACGGGACTTGCGGCGATAGACCACATGGTCGGCAACGTGCAACTCGGCAAGATGAATCACTGGGTAAATTTCTATCATCAAGTGATGGGTTTCCGCCAGTTGTTGCATTTCGACGATAAAGATATTTCAACCGAATACTCCGCGCTGATGTCGAAGGTGATGCAGAACGGCAACGGGCGCGTCAAGTTCCCGATCAACGAGCCCGCCGACGGCAAGCGCAAAAGCCAGATCGAAGAATATCTCGATTACTATCTCACGCCCGGCGTTCAGCACGTCGCCATCATCACGGGCGACATTCTCAAAACCGTTGACCAGCTTCGCTCGCGCGGCGTCGAATTTTTGCGCGTGCCAGATACGTATTACGAACTGCTCCCCGACCGCGTCGGCTCGATCAAAGAGGACATGAAGGCGATCCACGACCTCGGCATCCTCGTTGACCGCGACGATGAAGGCTATCTATTACAGATATTCACCAAACCAATTCAAGATCGTCCCACCATGTTCATCGAAGTCATTCAACGTCACGGCGCGAAAGGATTCGGCAAAGGCAACTTCAAAGCGCTCTTTGAGTCCATTGAAGTGGAACAGGAACGACGAGGAAACTTGTAGCCGCAAATTGGCAATTTGCGCCACGGACATACTATGAAATTTGCAACCGTATCAACGCTTCGCTCCACAACTCAGCCTGCCCTCGTCGTGGGCGACCGAGTCCACACCCTGCCCTACCCCGACATGACCGCGGTCATCGCCGCAGGCGCGGAGGTCGCATCCAAAAAAGCCGCGAAAGAATCGCTCTCTGTTGACGAAGTGAAATTCCTGTCACCGCTCAAGCCCAACACATTACGCGACGGCTACGCATTCGAACAGCACGTGAAGACCGCCAACAAGAATCGCGGACGTGAAGTTCCCGAGGAATGGTATCAATTCCCCGTTTTCTACTTCACGAATCCCAACACGGCGTTCGGTCACGATGACACAATTCCATATCCGCATTACACCAATGCGATGGACTACGAATTGGAGATCGCCGCGATCATCGGCAAGGGCGGGATGAACATCAAAGCCGAGGATGCGGAGAAACACATCTTCGGTTACACCATCTTCAACGACTGGTCTGCCCGCGATGTTCAGCGCAAAGAAATGGCCGTGGGACTGGGTCCCGCCAAAGGCAAGGACTTCGCCTCCGCGTTTGGACCAGTTATCGTCACGCGCGAATCGCTTGCCGACAAAGCGACGGGACGCCCAGGCGTGTACGATCTCGAAATGGCGGCGCGAGTCAACGGGGAGGAAATGTCCAGAGGCAATTGGAAGGATATGCACTGGTCGTTCGGCGAGATCATCGCGCGCGCATCCGATTCGGTGATGCTCTATCCCGGCGATGTGATCGGCTCTGGGACTGTCGGCACCGGCTGTTTGCTTGAATTGACGAAGTTCCAAGGTCCGTGGTTGAACGAGGGCGATGTGGTTGAACTAGCGGTCGAACGCATCGGCTTGTTGCGAAACACTGTCGGCGCAAGAGGATAATTCATTGAATACACTCAAACAATTTGTAAGCGCGTCAATTTTGTTGACGCTTGGGCTTACCGCATGTGGAACCGCAAGCGCGCCCGCTGAAAATCCTAAACAACTTGAAACGGTCGTGGCGGCAACGCTTCAAGCCCACACCGCCGAAGCGCCTGCCGAAACAGTTGCGGCGGCAACATCAACACCCACTGGAGTTGAAGTCTCTTTCGATAATATTTCGTTCGTCATACCCAACGGGCTGGCAAGCGGAGCAACGCCCGAACTTGTGCCCGCCTCCGGCGATGACGGGGCGCCATGGGAAATGGCTCCTGAATACATCGCCTTCACATTGGACGGTTATACCGGCGTAGACCTAAGCCAAGCCACGGATCCAAGGATCTATGTCTATCCGGCTCAAGCGTTTGCGGAAGTCAGTCCGGGCGCCAGCCTGAGCATCCCGGAGTTGCAGGCGTTGCTCGCCAGCCCTTCCGCGCCGATCGATCGCGATTCGGCTCCGGGCATACCGTTCTACAACGCCGGTCAAGATATGGTTGCCAAAGGCGCGAGGCTAAATTTCCAAAACGGCTCAGGCGTTCGCATGATCTCGCACTTTTCGCAATTCCCCGGTCCGATCATTCGCACCGGACAGATCTATCACTTTCAAGGTCTCACCAGCGACGGCAAGTATTATGTGATCGCGATCCTGCCGGTCGTGTCTCCGCTTCAATCCACAGCGGACAACCCTTCAGCAGACGGGATCAATTTCCCCGATTACGCCTCCGCCGCCCCGGGTGAAATGGATGCGTATTACCTCGCGGTCGCGGATACGCTCAATGCGGCGGACCCATCGTCATTTACGCCGGTTCTTGCTTCGTTAGACGCCTTGATCCAATCTATAACGATCACGCCTTAGGAGAGTTGTTCGCCGTCTGTTCTGCCCACAGTTAAACTGCGGACAGAACATAGTACGCAATACGAAACACGGAGTATAAAATGCCCTTCTATCAAAAACTCGGACAAATCCCACACAAGCGGCACGTGCAATTCAGAAAACCGAACGGCGAACTGTATCGCGAAGAACTCATGGGTTTGGAGGGATTCTCGTCCCTGCAATCCATCCTGTATCACAACTTCATCCCGGCGCGGGTCAAACACACCGAAGACCTCGGCTCGCGCTTACCTGAAACGGTGGAGTTTGGCGCCATTCGCCACCGCGCGTTCAAAACATCGGACATTCCGCTGGGCGGGGATGCGGTCTCCGCGCGGATTCCGCTTCTGGCAAATAAAGACGTGATCCTCGGCGTGGCGCGCCCGTCGAAGAGCATGGATTATTTCTATCGCAACGCGCAGGCGTATGAAACGTGGTGGGTGCATGAAGGCAGCGGCGTGTTGAAATCGCAGTTTGGGAATCTCAAATTCCGCAAAGGCGATTACATCGTCATTCCATTTGGCACAACGTGGCAAATGCACATTGACGGGAGTGAGGCGCGTTTCTTCACCATCGAGAACCCGTCGCAGATCGAGCCGCCGAAACGCTATCGCAATCAATTCGGTCAACTGCTCGAACACGCGCCGTATTGTGAGCGCGACATCCGCACGCCCGATGAACTGGAAACGCACACCGAACGCGGCGACTTTGAAGTCCGCGTGAAAGTGCGCGACCGCTTATCGAAACACATTTTGGATTACCACCCGTTCGACGTGGTCGGCTGGGACGGCTATCTCTACCCGTGGATCTTCAACATCGAAGACTTCGAGCCGATCACGGGGCGAGTCCACCAGCCGCCGCCCGTTCATCAAACCTTCGACGCGCACAACTTCGTCGTCTGCTCGTTCGTCCCGCGTCTCTTCGACTATCATCCGCTCGCCATCCCCGCGCCATACAATCACTCCAACGTCAACTCGGATGAAGTCATCTATTACGCCGAGGGCAACTTCATGTCGCGCAAAGGCATTGACCGTTCCGACATCTCCCTGCACCCTTACGGCTTGGCGCACGGACCTCAGCCCGGCATGACCGAAGCCTCCATCGGCGCGAAAGAGACGAAAGAACTCGCCGTGATGGTGGATACGTTCTATCCCCTGCATCTCACGAAGGACGCGCTTGAATTCGAGAAGCCCGAATATCAATCCACGTGGATGGAAGGAAGCGGAGAATAACTCGAAGACCTCGGAGGTTTTGAAAACCGCCGAGGTCTTTTATAATCAGCCCATGAAAACAAAATCATCCTCCTCTAATTCAAATTTCAACGTCATCTCGACGCGCATCCAAAAAGAGATGAAGCGACTCCATGTCCCCGGCGTCGCCATCGGCATTTACCACAAAGGCAAAGAATGGACGGCGGGATTCGGCGTCACGAGCGTCGAAAACCCTTTGCCTGTCAACTCCGACACCTTGATGCAGGTTGGCTCGATCAGCAAAACGTTCACCGCCACGCTCTTGATGATTCTCGCCGAGCAGAGAAAAGTGAATCTCGATGCGCCTGTGCGGAAGTATCTCAAAGATTTCAAACTCAAGGATGAAAGCGTAGCAAAGAAAGTCACCATCCGTCACCTGCTCACCCACACCGGCGGATGGGTCGGCGATTACTTCAACAGTTTCGGCGACGGCGATGACGCGCTCGATAGAATGGTGAAGGACATCGCCCACCTCCCGCAGATCCAACCGTTGGGGAAGATCTGGTCGTATAACAACACGGGATTCAACGTCGCCTCGCGCGTGATCGAAGTGGTGACGAAAAAATCCTACGAGCAGGCTTTGCAAGAGATGTTGCTCAACCCGCTTGGCTTGAACATGTCGTTTCTTTATCCGAGCGACATTCTCTTCACGCATCGTTTCGTGGTGGGACATCAACGCGTGAAGGGCAAGGTCGAGGTGGCGCGTCCGTGGGCGATTGGCAGGGCAGGCAACGGCGTGGGAGGAGTCGTCAGCACG
>JAJTXU010000206.1 GCA_021462845.1 Anaerolineales bacterium | reverse complement strand
GAGCTATCAAGCCTCGGTGATGAGCGAACAACTCAGCGAGCAATTCACCTTCGCGCTCGTAGACATTCAATTCGGACGATACGAAAACGCCAAACAGCGTCTCGAGTGGATCATCCAACACGACCCATCCTTTCCCGACGCGCAACAGCAATTGACCAACGTGCTCGTGTTGATGAACCAGCCAACACCCACGCCGACTCCCTCCCTCACGCCCACGCCCGACTTCAGCGGCGCAGAGGAAGCCTACGCGCGCGCGCAACAACTCATCGCCGCGCAAGATTGGCCCAGCGCCATCAGCGCGCTCGACGAAATGCGCAAACTCGACCCCACCTACAACACCTCCCTCGTAGACGGCATGTACTACTTCGCCTTACGCAACTACGGCGTGAACCTCATCAATTCAGGGAATCTCGAAGGCGGCATTTACCAGGTCACACTGGCGGAACGATTCGGAACCCTCGACCGCGACGCCAACGGACTGCGCGAAGGCGCGCGCGTCTATCTCATCGGCGCATCCTTCTGGGAGTTGGATTGGCAACAAGCCGTCTTTTACTTCGACCAGGTCTATCGCGGCTGGGCGGGGCTATGGGACGGCACCATGTACGCCACCACCCGCTATCAATACGCCTCCATGCGCTACGGAGACGATCTGCTCGCCAAAGGCGATTACTGCGGCGCCTACACTCAATACACCAACGCCCAGGGAGTTGGCGCGCTCGATAGCGCCGCTCAAAAAGGATTCAACGAAGCGACGGAAGCCTGCTACCCTGCCACCGCCACACCCGAGCCTCTGATCCCCACCGAAACTCCCACCATCGGCGGACCCCCGCCCGCCGATACGCCAACCGAAACGCCGGCTGAAACACCAACACCCTCCCCCCCATGACGCCACCTCCCAACTGGGCGATTGTAATCACATATTGGCTTCATTTTATTGCCACGGTAATGTGGGTGGGCAACCTTTCGGCAATCGCATTCCTCGTTCTACCCGCCATGAAGCGCGCGCTTGAAACGAATGCGCAGATCGCATTGATCGAAGCCATACAAAAACGGTTCGAACCCATCGCATGGTTCAGCCTGAGTTTGTTAGTGTTAACCGGCTTGTTCCAAATGAGCGTCAACCCGCATTACGACGGTTTTCTCGCCACCAGCACGCAATGGTCGCTGGCGATCCTCGCCAAACACCTTCTTGGCATGTTGGTGATCGTCGCCACCGCCATCCAAACCTGGGACGTCACCCCCGCCCTGCACCGCGCCCTTGTCCGATCAAAAAAAACGGACAATTCACAAGAACTGGAATCTCTGCGCCGCCGCGAAACGCGACTCATACAAATCAACCTCGTTTTGGGAATACTCCTCCTCGCCGCGACGGCCGTCGCAAGAGCGGCATAACTGTTGGGATGTCATGCTGAGCGCTAGCGAAGCATCTCCAAACAGCGAGGGAGACTTTTCCTCGCAAAGGCGACATACAAAACAGCCCGCCTCTCTCTCTCAGGGGCGGGCTGTTTCTGTTTCGTCAACCGAATCCACTTTCGTACCGCAAAGTTCACTTTGCGATTACGCATGGCAACATGAATCTTGCCGCACAGATTACAACCGAATCCACTCGTGAAGCGCTTCGTACCGCAAAGTTCATTTTGCGATTGCGCATGGCAAGAATCTTGCCGCACAGATTACAACCGAATCCACTCGTGAAGCCCTTCGTACCGCAAAGTTCACTTTGCGATTGCGCATGGCAACATGAATCTTGCCGCACGGATTACAACCGAATCCACTCGCGGAGCGCTTCGTACCGCAAAGTTCACTTTGCGATTGCGCATGGAAATAATTTCAACAAATGGCAAGATAAATCTTGCCGTACGGATTACAACCGAATCAACTCTTGCGCGGGGACCCCGGTCAAGTCATACGCCATCGCACCGGTGATTCTGACCGGCACGATCTCGCCGATCTTTGCTTCCCCTTCGATAAATACCAACCCGTCAATCTCCGGCGCGTCGCGGTACGAACGTCCGATAGCGATTCCTTTGTCGCGCCCTTCCACCAACACGTCCAGCGTTTTGCCGACGTACGATTGATTAACCTGCATCGAAATCCCTTGTTGCAGTTCCATCAACTGTTCATAACGCGCTTGTTTCACTTCGGCGGGAATCGGGTCGCCGAGCGGCTCGCTCGTCGTCCCCGGCTCGAACGAGAATTGGAACGTGCCCACGCGGTCGAAGCGGATCTCCTTCACAAAATCCACAAGTGCCTGATATTCCTCGTCCGTTTCACCCGGGTAACCAACGATGAATGTTGTGCGAATTGCCAAATTAGGAATCTTCGAGCGCATCTTGCCAAGCGTGCGATGCACCCAGTCAATATTCGACGGGCGGCGCATCCGATACAACGTCTTCGGGTGCGCGTGTTGAAGCGGCATGTCGAGATACGGTAAAACCTGTTTGCTCGAAGCCATCACATCAATCAAACGATCGGTCACATAGCCGGGGTAGGCATACATGATGCGGAGCCAATCCATGTCGGGAGCTTTTGTCGTGAGTTCCTCCAACAGAATCGCCAGCCCGTCTTTCATCCCCAAGTCGTGACCATAATCGGTTGTGTCTTGCGCGATCAAGATCAACTCGCGCACACCGGCGTCGCGCAAGCGGCGGGCTTCATCGAGAATAACTTCGACGGGGCGCGAAACCGCTGTCCCTTTGATGAGGGGAATCGCGCAGAACGCGCACGGGCGGCGGCATCCATCTGCAACTTTCACGTACGCGCTCGACCCAGCCACCGAAGCGCGCAACGCGTCTTGCTCGTCTGTGCCAACGGTTTTCGCTTCGGGTAAATGATAGATCGGTTCGGGATGCGGGGTCTTGCGGAGTTCGCGCACCACTTGCACAATGTCCATCCAGCGGCGCGTGCCGAGAACGCCGTCAATGCCGGGGACTTTCTGCGCAACTTCAGAACCGTAGCGTTGTGTGAGGCATCCCGCCGCGATAAGGATTTGATTCTTTTTCTTGCCGTCGGCAAGTTCGCGCAAAACATCTAACGACTCTTGCTTTGCGGGACCGATAAAGCCGCACGTGTTGACGATCAACACATTGGCATGCGATGGATTCTCCACCGCATGATAACCATCGCGGACGAGAAGTTGTGCCATCGAATCCGAGTCGACGGTATTTTTGGCGCAACCGAGTGAAACGAGGTGAAACGTATTTTTCGTCAAAAGATTTTCCTTGAACGTGGCGCAAGATGGCATCTTGCGCTACATGAGTTACGGAGTGCCAGTCACTTTCGGCGTGGCAGAGGGGATTGGCGTTCTTGAGGGTGGCACAGTGGCAGTCGGCGTAGGTGTGATCGTCGGCGGCTGTGTTGGCAACGCGGTAGGCGTGACAATCTCCTCTTCGCGGTAGATGTTGCTCACCACCTGACCAAACCCGCCCAACAGACCAAGATCGCGCCCATTGTACACAATGCGGAGCGCGGCGCCGCTTCCAGCCAGCACCTCAACCTGTTCCTCCGCCTCGAAGGGATACGCTGTGCCGGGGATCACGCGCCCGTTGAACACTTCCTCCCCATCCACGATCACGCGCATGTACGTCCGTTCAACAGCGATCAGGTTCACCTGCACATTGACGTTCAGGTTCTGGGTTGGGATAACGATGGTGACCGTAGGCTCGCTCTCCTGGATCAACGCCAGTGTGGCTGTCGGCGTGAACAAGGATGGGTCGGTAGTGGCAAGCAACACATCGGAAATGGATGGCGCGGTGGGCTGAATCTCCTGCTCGTTTTGACGGTTCACGATCCAGGTGATGCCCCAGATCAGAAACCCAACGAGCAGAATGGCGCTACCGATGCCGAAGATCATATCCCCCGCGATGAAAGTGCGAAGCGGCGGAATATTTGGGACGATCGGTTCGCCCGGTTGACGCGCAGACTTTTGCGGGTTTTGTTCGCGATGCCGCGTTTGCAGCGCATCGGCAAACCGCAGGAGGATGGCGTCCACGTTGAGGTCGAGGAAGGATGCGTAGTTGGATAACATGCCGCGCGTCTGCACGGTAGAGGGGAGTTTATCCATGGCGCCCAGTTCGAGCGCTTCGAGGTAGTGCGCTTTCACATGGGTATTCCGTTCCACTTCGCCGAGATGCAGGCTGAGGGTTTCGCGCCGAGTACGAAGTTCGTCGCCAATCTCTTTGAAGATCAATGATGATGGCGGAGAGTCTTCCGCCTGGCTTGTTGACGATTGATCCTGAGTTGCGTCGACTATTTGAGGGGCTTCAACTTGCGGAAGATCGGCGGCAGGCGGCTCGTCTTCTTTTCGCTTAACTCGAATTGAAACAGCAGAACTGAGTCTATCCAACCACGATTGCCACAGGCCGTCGCTCACATCAGGCGGGGGCGTTGTCTCAGGTTGAGCCGCGACAGGTGGCTCATTAACCGGCTCTGGCTCGATCAACGCGACTGGCTCTTCGATACTCTCCGGCTGGGGATGGATGACCGGCTCAGCCTCAGGCTCAATTTTTTTACGCTCGCGCCGGGGTTTGGATGGAGAGGAATCAGTTGCTGACTTTGCGCCGGTCTTTGCGCGACGAGATTTGGAAGGGGACGGATCGGTTGCGCGGCGGGGCTTGGAGGGGGAAGCGTTGGTCGCAGGTTTCGAGTCCGCTTTTTTGCGGCGACCAGGCTGACCCGTGGAAAGAGGCGTCGTTGCCTGAGGCGAATCAAGCGGAGGCGTTGAGTCGGCCGGTGCGGGGGTCGAATCCATCGGCGTGATCATCTCATCCGATGGCTTGTTCACGGCGCGCATTTCTTCGAGCAGTTGATCGAAGTTCAAACCGAGGAATTCGGCATAGTTGCGCAGATAGCCGCGCGCCTGCACAGGCGAGGGCATGGAGGAGAGATCGTCTGCCTCGAGCGCCTGCAAATAAGGTATGCGGATACGCGTCGCTTCGAATACTTTTTCGAGCGTGAGGTGTTTGTCTTCGCGCGTTTGTTTGAGTTTCTGACCGATGGTTGCCATTACAAAAAATTGTACCGTTAAGAGAGTGTTTCTTAATTTCTTTTTTAGACGCGGACGCCACGGATTTCACTGACTGCCGCTGCTTGGCGCGGCGTCACGGAAAAATCTTTAAAAAGCCGTCTTTTTTGTCCGTGTGTTCCGTGAAACTTGTGCTGACGGTTCGTCTTTCGCTCACCGGGTCGAAGTATCCGTGTACAAAGAACGACTTTTTAGACTTAAGAAATAGTCTCTAAGCGCGCGAGGAACGCAAAGATTTAAAAAACACTTAGCAAATTTTGCGCGCCTGCGATCAAAAGAAAATAAAACACCACCAGCGCCCCATCCAATGGGAACCTGCTGGTGATGTCATGAGTGGAGAGGCGTTCCTTACGATGCGGTTGCTTCAGTTTCGCCGGCTTCGGCAGGCGCTGCTACAGGCGCTTCAGCCTCCGTTGATTCTACCAGCCCTTCTTCGTGCACTTCACCTTCGCGGTAGACAATGACCTTCACTTCGGGGACGAGGTCCATCGTCAGGCGGACGCGCGCTTTGAATTCACCAAGGTTGCGGATGGGTTGCATGTCGATTTGTTGTTTTTTGACTTCGTAGCGCGTCTGTTCCTGGATCGCGGTCGCCACATCCTGTGTGGTGATCGAGCCGTAGAGTTTCCCGGTCTCGCCGGCTTTGGCGGGGAAGTTCAGCACGACAGCGCCGATCTGGGTTGCCAGGTCTTTGAGTTCGCTATTGAGTTCGGTTCGTCGGATCTCAGCCTGCGAGCGAATCTTTTCGACTTGTTTGAGCGCGCCCGCCGTGGCAAGAACAGCCAGCCCCTGCGGCAACAGGAAGTTGCGCCCATATCCGTCGGCGACTTTTTTCACGTCCCCCGCGCGCCCCAATTTGTACACGTCTTTAACCAGCATTACTTTCATTATTTAAGCCCTTTCTTTCAAAATTAGATTTTCGAGCGAAGGGTACGTCGCTCGGCGGGGTATTTTATCATAGGATTATGGAATCTTCGCCAACGAACCTGCGGTTTTAGGGCACTCGCATTTGGATTTTTTATCCGCTAATCTGCGCCAATCTGCGCGAATTTTTCTTGTGGATTAGCGAAAATTCGTGAGGATTAGTGGATAAC
>JAJTXU010000205.1 GCA_021462845.1 Anaerolineales bacterium | reverse complement strand
TCCTGCCATGTGCTGGGTCCGAGGCTTTCCAAACCCAGGTAGGCGCTATCCACTTGATGGAACACGCCCCTCCCGCTCAACACCTTCGTCACCGCCACGAGGTCTTTGGAGGGGATGATCAACTCAACTTCGGTCATTTCTCTTGGAAAAAACATGTCATCTCCATGTGCAAAATTTCAAACATCAATTCAGCAGGCTGGTCTTCAACAATACAGAGTGGAAATCGTCGCCCTGCACATCGGATGATTTCGCCTCGATCAGGACAACCAAATCCTGGATCTCGAGATCGCTCAGGATGAGGAACGCCAACGGAAGCCCGATGTGGAACGGATTGCCGATAAACGCCGCGGTGCACTGCCGAATCACCTGACGCTTGAGCAAAACCTCCAGTTTGGGCAACCCAGTTTGAGGGTTCTCCAGAAGCGCGTTCACATCCGTGATCGATGGGAAGGTGCGCGAAACGATCGCGGCAATATCCCCGCCCGCCGCGATCGCGCGAATATCTTCATCGCGCACGCGGAAGCCGAACGGCAGCGTATAGTTGATAATTTCTTCTTCTGAAAGTTTGTGATACACCCGATAACGAATCGCCCACATCAAATTATTCATATCGAGCAAGGCGCCGACGATCTTGGTCGCCGATTCGCGGTCTTGCCCGCTCAACTTCTTCGCTTCCGCCCACAAGCGCCGCCAATAATCGAGATCGAGCGCCACCTCGAGCGGAAAGAGATTCTGCTCGGCAGAGAAACGCTTCATGGCAAACGACATCGTCGATTCATACGGCGTGCCTTTTAATAGTTCGACTGCGGCGGGAACGTTCCCCGCCTCCACCATGGCTTGGGCAGGCAGGGTGGAAAATGAGCCGAACGGGAACAACACCTCATGTACGCGATCCCACGGCGCAACATCGGGATTCCACGCAGAGACCGTTTGGATGCTCCGCAAGACCGCCTTCAAATTACCCAACTCGAAATAGCGGAACAATTGCTTGATAAGCGAACGGGTCTGCTCAGGAGACATCTGCGCAACGCTGGAGTATGAATCGGCGAGCCGCCGCCTCAATTGCTGGATGGCGCGGCGCGGCGTCAACTCGTTATCCTTCAACGAGGCGAGGTAGGGACCGTATTGGGTGCTTTTCAGGGAACTGATTAAAGATGGAAAATCGGGGGAATCGCTTAAACGAGAAATGTCCTGCGGGGTCAGTAAATTGGAATACATCGTCCGCACTTTCGCGCTGATTGCCGCGTAACCGGTAACGCCGCTCGCCATGATTACGCCTTACCGAGCACGCGATCCAACACGTAGGCAACCGCTTTATCGAAATTCTTTTTCGACTGCGCCTCGAACTCGCTATTCTTTGCGTCCACAGAGGCAAGCACATCTTTCGATTTATCTTCCGATTGCGCATCAGCCACAACGCGGCGAGCCTCGGCTTGCGCTTCGGCGCGCGCGCGGGCAAGCATGGCTTGGGCTTCCTGCTCCGCCCTCACAGGGATTTCCTGCGCGTCGCGCTTCGCCTTCTCCTGCAATTCCGCGGCTTGCTTTTCGATTTCGAGAACCTGTCGGATATTCTTTTCGTTCATCGGTTTTCACCTCGCTAAGATACTTACATCAGTTCGCAATTGTAAAGGATAAAACCTTCATCATCAAGGCTTGAACTTCAACCTGACAAATCGGGTTTTGATTGTGCTATTATGCACAATTATAACGGGACGTTCTACGAATTGTCAATCGATTCGACAACTCGTTTCTTTCCCAATTTCAGCCTGCTCCCCCGCCTCGACCTACCTCAACCCCGAAGGGAAGGCGTAAATCCAATTTCACCCCTTCGGGGTTTCTCTCTATCGCGGCATTTACTACAAAAATCCCACTCCTTCGGAGTTGGCAATTCCATTCATGATGCAAACCGCGCGAAAATCTCGAAGGGATGTGTCGAGTCTCATAAACTCGTATCACTTACGTCGAGAGAGAGTCTCGTAAAGTCGTACCGATCAGACGGATATTAGTGTCCCTCGGGCAGTTCGGCTCTCAGCCTGAGGGGCTTGCATAGCCTGAGGGAGCAGCGTTCGCACTGCACATATGGGTCACAAGCACAAAATACAGCTTGAGTAGCCATATGTGCTAGTGATACGACTTCGTGAGACATTGTAAATGTTCAGGTGATATGACTTTACGAGATTCAACAGGATGGCAGAAGTTCAATTTCACCCCTTCGGGGTTCCGTATATTCATACGTCGGTCTAGAAAAATTTCACTCCTTCGGAGTTAGCATACCATTATCAGTAGTTCACGAAAGTTCATGCGCCTACCTTGAGGCAGCGCAACTGCGTCAAGAACCGTTTTCGGGAAGTACTGAGTATGGAGGCAACCATTTGAAAATCCCGAAGGGATGAAACGATTCTAGAATTTAACGTTGTCAGTCAATCAAACCCCGAAGGGGTGAAAGATTTCCTATCGAATCTATTATTCCGAGTAATCATGATTGCCTGACATCGTAGTGGCGACTTCAGTCGCTTTTTCGCCGCAAAAGAACGACTGAAGTCGTTACTACGGTAAACTAATTTATGTTACGCTGAATAGGACTTACGCAATCACAGGCGCAAAGTGAACTTTGCGGTACGACTCAAAACAAATTCAACGCGCCCGCATCGGACCAACTGAACCAAGGGGCGAAGATCGTTCCGATGAGGATGACGCCAATGGTCAGCGCCACGAGCGCGATTGCGTATGGGCGCGAAAGCGGAATCGGGTGGTTCTCTTCATCTTGATTCGGCATCCGATAGAGATACACAAACTTGAGCGCGTTCAAATAATAGTACGCACCGATGACCGATGTGAGCACGCCAACGATAACAAGCCAGATGTAACCTGCTTGAATACCTGCCGCAAAGACAACAACCTTCGCAACAAATCCGCCGAACGGAGGCATGCCCGTGAGCGAGAGAAAGGCGGTCAGCATCATGAGTCCCAGCCACGGTGAGCGGCGGCTCAAACCCGCGTAATCGCGAATATCATCCAAGCCGGTCACTTTGCTGAATGCCATTGCAATTCCAAAGGCAAGCAGGTTCGTGAGAATATAGGCGGCGAGATAGAACACAACACTCGCCGCGCCCAATTGCGTGAGCGCCACCACGCCGATCAACGTATATCCCGTGTGAGCAATGGAAGAATACGCGAGCAGTCGTTTGATGTTGGTTTGCGGCAACGCCAGCAAGTTCCCGACAATCATCGAAATTGCGGCGATGACCGCCAGAGTCGTTGTCCACGAGGCGGACAAGGTAGGCTCAGGGAAGGCGATGAAGAACAGCCGTAACAGAACCGCGTAGCCCGCGGCTTTCGAGGCAGTGGATAAAAATCCAGCCACCGGTGTGGGCGAGCCTTCGTACACGTCCGGCGCCCAAAAATGGAATGGCACGAATGCAACTTTGAAGCCGATGCCCACAAGGATCAACGCCAGGATGCCAAATGCGGCAAGCGGCGCGATTGCGCCCACGCGGAACATTTCTGCCAGCTGGTACATATCCGTTGTGCCGGAGAAGCCGAACACGAGACTGAACCCGTAGAGCATGATCGTCGTTGTGAGAATGCCGAAGAGCAGGTATTTGAATCCCGCCTCGGTGGAGCGATCGTCTCCCAACATGAATCCAGCCAGCACGTAGAGAGGAATCGAGGCGGTCTCGATCGAGAGGAAGAGCATGATGAGGTCCGACGAGACCGCCATCAAGTTCATCCCGATGAGTGAGGCGAGGAGCAAAAGATATGCCTCGCCGCGTTTGCCGAGGCGCTCGTGATCCATCATCAAGAGCGCGGTTGCCGCGCCCGCGAACATGAAGAGCATCTTGAAGAAGAAGCCAAGCCAATCGAAGCGGATCATGTCCCCGAACGCGGAGGTCGGCTCGCCGGGCTGACCCGCGAGGAAACTGACGAGCATCGCGGCGAACAATCCACCGGCGGTGAGCCAGCCCACGTTGCGGCGTTTTTCTTCTTTCCAAAACGGCTCGACGATGAGGACAAGCATCCCCAACATGAGGATCAAAATTTCAGGGAGGATGGATGCGAACATGGTTGACGAAAACATTACGAACCTCCCAGCAGGCGCAGAACGTACTCAACACCGGTCTGCACCATCGGAGCCATAAATTTGGGATACAAACCGATCACGATCATAAAAATGCACAGCGTCGAAATAGCGACCTTATCCAAAATGGTGATGTCGGCGATGTGACCTTCAAATTTTTCAGGCATGTTCCCGAAGAACACCTGGCGGATATTCCTCATGATATATGCGGCAGTGATGACAATGGAGATACTGCAAACAACCGCGACGAACCAATGCACCTGCCATACGCCCATGAAGATCGGAAACTCCGCGATAAAGCCAGAGAACAAAGGCATGCCCATCGAAACCAAACCGCCGATGATGAACCCGACTGTGGCGAATGGCATCACTTTGCTCATGCCTCCCAATTCAGGGATTTGGCGCGTGTGCGCCCGGTCGTAGATCATGCCGACAACGGCGAAGAAGAGCGCGGTCATCGCGCCGTGCGAGAACATTTGCAAGCCCGAGCCAAGCAGACCCTTCTCGTTGAGCGTGGAAAAGCCGAGCATCACGAGTCCCATGTGCGAAACGGACGAGAAGCCGACCATGTATTTGAAGTCTTTTTGCACGAAAGCAATGTACGCGCCGTACACCACCGCAATGGCGGCGAACGCCATGATGAGCCACTGCCAGTATTTCGCGCCTTCGGGGAGCAACATAATTCCCACGCGCAGGGCGGCGAACGCGCCGAGTTTCATCAACACGCCGGCATGGAACATCGAGACGGCGGTCGGCGCGGCGACATGACCGTCCGGCGACCAATTATGGAGGGGCCAGATGCCGCCCAACACCGCAAAGCCGAGGAACACGGGCAGGAACCAGACGATCTGGAATGCCTGCGAAAAGCCCGCCTTCTCCATGAGGAGCATATCAAAGGACAATATGCCGGTGTTTTGGTATTGCGCGACGAACATCACAAGAATGCCCGCCAGCGAAATGATTGAACCGATCAGCAGGTATAACGTGAGTTTCATGGCGGCGTATTCTCGCGTAACGCTCCAGCCCCAGATGACGATGAGCAGGTACATTGGGAACACGGCAATATCGTAGAAGAAGATCAGCATGAACAGGTCGAGCGAGACGAACACGCCCAGCACGCCGGTTGCCAGAATGAAGAGAAACGCGAAGAATTCGCGCGGGCGGTCTTGAATGCCCGCCATCACATGCGGGTTATCGTCGCCCCACGAGATCAACACGCCGGTGAACATGACCACGCCCGTCAGCAGAACCAACGGCGCGCTCATTCCATCCACGCCGAAACGCAAGCCGATACCCAACGCCGGGAGCCAGTCGTAGTTTTCGGTGAATTGATAGCCAGCGCCAACCTGATCGTAGGTGAAATAAACCCACAGCGAAAGCAACAAGACGGATATCGCGGAAGCCAACGCGACCGCGCGCGCTTCGTTCTTACGGTTCGCGGGTATGACGAACAACACGAGCGCCGCGGCGAGGGGTATGAATGTGATGATACTTAGGACAGGGAAGGTCATATAGCCTCAGAAAAGCAGGGAGTAGAGAGTAGAGGATTAGAGAAATAGAGAATTGGAATTGCCTCTTTAGAAAAGCATCATGACGGCTTTGTTGATCACGTCTAGAATCCACGCGGGGTAGATACCGATCCACAGGATCAGGATCATCAGCGGAGCCATGACCAAGATCTCGCGGGCGTTGATCTCGGTTAGTTTATGCTCGCCATACGCCCAGTGTTCGTTCAACGGCCCATGTAGAACCTTTTTTAACGCCTTCAAAATATACGCGCCTGTGAAGAATAATCCCAGCATCGAGATGGCTGTATACATTGCGAGGAGGGGCCACGAGCCGCGCACGATGAGAAACTCGGAAATGAACCCGTTAAGTCCGGGCAAGCCGAGCGAAGCCATGCTTGTAAAGATCAAGATTCCGCCGTAGACCGGGATGAGCGCGAACAATCCGCCGTATTCTTCGAGGTTACGCGTGTGCGTTCTTTCGTAGATGACGCCGACGAGGAAGAACATGCCGGCGGCGGATAGCCCATGATTGAACATCTGCAATATTGCGCCGTTCAACGCGATCGTCGCGTCGGGCGTTCCAGACGCG
>JAJTXU010000204.1 GCA_021462845.1 Anaerolineales bacterium | reverse complement strand
GAGAGTCTCGGGGATGAAAACCGCGCTTCGAATCGACGGGCGGAGCTGGGTCGCGCTAGCGAGGCGCTCGCACGGGCAAGAGTTTCGGCAATCGCGCCAACTGTTCTTTATCCAGCGTGATCAATTCCGTCCCAAACCGCAAAGCCACCGCGGCGTAGACCGCGTCGCTTCCGCGCAGGCGAGAGTTGGCGGCAATCTCGCTCGCAAGATCGGCGAGATTTTCATCGAGAGCAACGAGCGTAAGGTTTGTAAATTTTTTGAGATCTAGCGCAAGCGCGAGGGCGCGTTCGGTATCGTTCTTTTTACGCGCTACGGATGCGATCACTTCCGGGATAAACAAAGTAGGCTGAATGAGATGAGCCTGTTCGGTTCGCAGTTTTGTAATATAGGCAAGGCTTTGATCGCTCCCGTTTTCAGTTGGGATGAACGCGTTTACAAAGACACTTGCATCCACAGTGACGAGGAGAGTCATCGCCGCATTTCCGAAAGGATTTCGCCCGCGCTTTTCTCGCTTTGCCAGCCTTTGCCTAATTCATCGCGCAGTTTCAGAAGCCGCTCCCAGGCATCGTCGGGAGAATCTTTTTCAGGCGGGACGGCGTCCATCGGAACGATCACCGCCACTGGCTTGCCGCGCTGAGTGACCACGTAGCGGGCGCGTTCCTCCTTCACCGCGCGAACCACCTCCGAGGCGCGGCTCTTCAACTCGCGGATGCCGATCTCTTCCGTTTTGGGCTGTTTCTTTTTCTTCATGTGGTCACCTATGTGACTACATCATACTCTGCTCAAGAGGTGTCGTCAAGCCAAGATTCCTTCGCCCCACAAACCCTACTGTTTGAGATTGATGCCATTGGGCGTGATATTAAATGCCCAGGGTTTGGATGCGTCCAAGCAGTGAGTCCCGTTGGTCACCATGAAATAATCTTTCGGGTCGGGGTTCCATGCCCAAATTGTATAACAACCAACGATGAGATCGCCGATGACTAGCGATTCTCCTGCCGCGAGTGTGTAGGGACGGTAGCCGCATACACCTTGCGGTCCGCTTTGCTGTAGATATACTGAGACATTGATCGTTCCCTTCGTGGGATTGTCAATGCGGATCTTGATCTTCTCCCCTTCGAGCGGGGCAGGCAAGAGATTATTAATGCACGGATCTCCAGCATACGGATTCGGAGCAGGACTAGGGGTGAACGTTGCTCCCAACGTTGGCAGAGGCGGAATGGTCGCCGTGAACGCGGGTGTGTTTGTCATCGTCACCGTTGGCGGAATCGTAGCGGTCGGGATGGCGGCTTGGGTCTCTGCCACGAGCGTGGAACCTGCCGCGACGATGGTGCCTTGCAGGTCTGCCAGATTGATCGTGGGCGTGGATTGCGGCGCGCTTGAACCACACGCGCTGATGATCAATATGATTATGAGCAATTGCACAAGAATCGAAAAACGTTTCATGTGGATGTTTTCCTTGGTGGTTTGAATTATAGTTGAAGCCTCGCCATATCATCCAGATGAGCAACACACTTTTACCTTCGGTATGTTTCGGCGCTCGGGCAAAATAACGTATAATGCAAACATGGCAACGCCAACGGTATTTCAGGTTCCTTCGATCAGGGAACGCAAACGCATCCCAATGCAGACCATTCGCGCGATTGCGAAACACATCGCAGACAGGTTCGATCCCGAGGAGATTATCCTCTTTGGCTCGTATGCGTATGGAAAACCGACCGCCTGGAGCGATGTGGATCTGCTGGTGGTGATGGAGACCCCCAAAGGAGAGATGAAGGCGATTCTCGATATTGCCGATGCGCTTCCCGATGTGTCATTCGGTGTTGATATAGTGGTCCGTTCGAGAAAAACGCTTGAAAGGCGCAAAAAGCTCGGCGATTGGTTCCTGCGCGAGATAACAAGAAAGGGGAAAGTCCTTTATGAACGAGCTAACTGAGGAATGGGTGGAGAAGGCAGAAGAGGATTTCACCGCGGCCGATGCGCTTTTATATGGGCGCGATATTCCCATCGCGACAGTGGTCTGTTTTCATTGCCAGCAATGCGCGGAGAAATATCTCAAGGCGTACTTACAGGAACATACGGTTGAATTTGAAAGAAATCACGAACTTGTGCCGCTGATGAATTTATGCGCTTCTCTCGATCCCGAATTCAAGACATTGAAACGCGACTTGGAAAGCCTGAAAAGATATGCGGTAGCAGTGCGCTATCCGGGGTTTCACGTCACAAAGAAATCAGCGGAGGGAGCCTTTCGCTCTGCAAAACGCGTTCGTAAGTTTGCAAGAAGCAAACTCAAACTCAAGTAAGGGGATTACCCATGCCCGCCTCTGACTCACAAACTTACATCGTCAACGACCAGCCGACCGAAAGGGACGCGCTCGACTTCACGCCGTACGTCGAGACCCTCGCGGATATTATCCGAACGGGCAACACTCCGTTGACCATCGGCGTGTTCGGCACGTGGGGTTCAAAAACCTAATTCTCGTTTGCGTATTTTTTTAGATGTGGCGGCAAGATTACTTCTTGCCAGTTTTCATTAAAGCTTAGTTCCATCAATGTAGATGCTTCAATCTCACGAATTTTTGCCTCAAGAATTTTGGGTAAAGGAAATCCATTTGAAATTAATTCTAGGTCTTTATGGTCAATTACAACAACAAACTTATTCGATTTTGCATGAAATAATGCTTGGGTTGCTCTTGCATCTTTTAATTGGCGTTCTTTTGTTTTTTTCTTTGGAAACCCTGAAGCGGGAGTATGGGAAATAAATACCCCTAGTTCAGACGTTTTCTCGAACTTGTTTTGCAAAAGCCCACATAATCTTGAAAACTGTTGATCAGAAATGCTGCTTTCTTGATTCTTACACTCAATCACAATTGTACGTCCTTCTCTGCTAAGATGCAGATATATCATCAAAACCTGCCACATAAGTGATGCCCCATCTACAATCAAATCATGTTGAGCAGCATACGATTGGTAACTGCGGATATTCCCTGTCCCTTTTAGACTCTTGAATAACAGATAAGCGATTTCCTCTAAAAGTTGCCCAGCATCTTCTTGACGTTTACCATTTGACCAATCAAAATAGTCTTTCAATCGATTCGCCAGCTCTGGGATAGGATCATATAGCGTTTCTATTATCCATCCTTCAGACTCTAGCAAATCTTGACGAGTTTTAGAGTCAAGTTCTTCCAGACCAGATAAACCATTTAGAATCTGATTAATTAATTCTTGTTTCGATTTAGGCGTCATAGCTCTGTTGTAAACTCTATTTTCTCCCTTAAACGAAATTCTAAATCAAAGAAAAGTTCGCTTTGATCGTTATGCATTAGCTCGCATACTGGACATGCAAAGTTTCTTCTTGGAGAAAACCCATCGCTAATTTTTCTTTTTTCAAAATAGTTGCTTAAGTGCGAAACATGATAAACAAGGATGTAACCATCAACAAGCTCTTTTCCATGAAGAAATAATAAAATAGTTGTTGCCTCTTCAAGGCTGCATCCTACTGCAACTGCAACAGAGTGCGGCATCAGCGATTGATTAATTGCCGCATATCGATTGAGGTTGTCGATCTTGTTTCTACTTAAGAAACGAAGTTTGCTCAGGTTGACGGTTTGCATGTCCTGACTTCAGATGCTGAAGAATAAAATTTAACTGCTCGCTACTGCTGCCCCATTTAGCATAACAGTTCACGTGGGGAAAACAATCTCGACTAGGTGCACTTGGCTTTGTCCCAAAATAAAAGTGGGCACGAAGAATTCTCTGACGTTGGTGCGATAACGAAAACTCATAGGATTTTGCACCAAACTCCCTGATTAGTGTTCGCAATATCGATTCTTCCAATCGAACTTGTCTTGTAGTCTCAAGCGGGTAAACGTCAAGTTCTTTGGCTACTGAAATACTCAGTGTTTTAGCTAAGTGCTTAATATCTGAAATGTCAATCTCGTCGTCATACCTTGCACTCTTTCCTGGAGACTGAACATTCAAAGACACACCGCCAGACTCTGCTCGAATTCTTAAGTCTTCCCATTCGTAATCAGAGCTCAAACGAAAATCCTCCCATAAATCGTGCAAAACAAGGTTATGTAAGACAGGATAATCAAGCCTTGCTGCTAGTTCTTTTTGAATTTCATCAAAGAGAGTAGGTATATATTTCCAATAAGGGAACTGGCTTTCGTGTTCAATTGATTCTTTTTTATCTGCAAACGTGAAACCTTGCCAGTGAAGTGACACATAAGTATCCGAAACATTGGCAAAACAAAGCCACCGTATCTGGTATTCTAGAATTTGTTTTGAAATTTCATCGTACTCCCACTGAGGGATAAAGCTTACACCTATATACCAAGTCTTATTATCAATTACAACTGGTCCATGCCAACCAGATTTTCCAGGAGAAAAAATAAGTTCTCTTGGATTTTCAAGTATTGGTTGCTTTGTGCACAATCCTGTACGGAAGGTAAACCAATTTTTGTTTCTCTCTATAAGTTGTTCAAGGATCGCCTGTCCGTCTTCATCGCGATAGTTCCTATAAAAATAAACCTCTAATCTGTCAAGCAAATTGCTTTTATTTCCAGAGGCTCCTAGTCCAAATCGTTGACTGATTTTTCTTAAGGCTGACATATCAAAATCATGAGATGCCAAAAAACGTTTAGCAAAAACCTCACGCGGTGTTTCAGCTTGAAATATTACAAATGGTTGTGATGTTTCTCTGGCATTAACCATACTGCTTACTCCTTACGAGGCGATTTCACTATACAACAGATTTTTACTGTCGACAAGTAACAAAAGCCGTATTTTGTAAAAGAACATCCGAACCAGTTCGGGCTCGTGAAGTGATTTTACTTACTTCTTCTTCGTCTTCTTAACTGGCTTCTTCCCCTTCGACGAAGATTTCTTCGCAGAAGACTTTGCCTTCTTCACAACCGCCTTCTTCTTCGGTTTAGCAGAAGTCTTTTTCACAGCCACTTTCTTTGTCTTTCCTCTTTCCTCTTTCCTTGCCGCCTCCCCCACAAACTTCCCCACCTCCCACGCCACATTGACAGAAACAACCTCTTCACCAGGTTTCACTTCCACCACAACATCACCCTTCGTGGCGGCGCGTTTGCGCAGACCAGCCGCATCCAACCGCGTTGACTTGGGCGCGCCCTTGCTCAAGTGAATCGTCGCCATGTGATTCGGCTTGTCCGCGGCAACGCCGACGAGTTTCGATTTTTCGGAGAGTTCCCACGCGATCACGCCCTTGCCGTAACGTCCTTGTGTCGGGAATTCTTTTTCTTCCAAGCGTTTTGCCTTGCCGTCGTTCGTGAGTAGGAGGATTTCGCCAGCGCTCGGTAATATCTCCGCGCCAACGACTTCATCTTTGTCGTCCAACTTCATGCCGTTCACGCCCGCCGCCACGAGTCCCATCGGGCGCACGTCGTCTTCCTTGAAGCGGATCGCCATGCCGTTCGCCGTCACGAGCAGGATTTCTTTTTTCTTGTTATCGGTGAGTCCAACCGAGATCAATCGGTCGCCTTCGTTCACTTTGACCAACACAAATGCTTGTGATGATGGACCAGGTAATTCTGTGATCAAACTCTTCTTGATCATGCCGAAGCGAGTCGTGGTCAACACGCATGTTTCTTCTGGCAACGCGGATTTTCTTGAAGGCAAGGCAAACACCGCCGCGAGCGAATCGTTTTCCGTCAGCGGCGAGACTTTGTAGAACATCGAACCTTGACTCAACTTCTCGGCTTGCGGGAGGATGTGTGCGGCAACTGCGGCGGCGCGACCAGACTTCGCGACAAAATAAATGGTGTCCGTTGTCCCAGCTTTGACGAGCCAACGCGGCGCGTCGTTGCCAGAATGTTTCGGCTCTTTTTCATCTGCCGTGCGCGAGACCAAACCGTCGGCGGTCACGCCGATCCACACTTGTTGTTCGGGCAAGAGGTCGCGCGCGGTCAAGGCTTTCTTCGTGGTCTTGCCGTCTTTCGATTCGCCAAGAGTCACGATCTGTGTGCGGCGACGGTCGCCGTATTGCGCTTTCACTTTCAACAATTCATCCGCCACAACGCCGCGCATCAACTTCGGCGATTTCAACAACGCGGTCAACTCTTTGATCACCGCGCTCACTTCTTTATATTCGGTTTCGATCTTCTTGCGTTCGAGCGCGGCGAGTCTTCGCAATTGCAGGTCAAGGATCGCGGTCGCCTGCAACTCCG
>JAJTXU010000203.1 GCA_021462845.1 Anaerolineales bacterium | reverse complement strand
GCGCGTTCGGCGCGGTTGCGTTCGTGAATCAATACCAGCGCGAGTTCGTTCGCGGTGAGGGGAGTCTCGTGTTCAAATAAATAGTTGTGCAGGAATTCAACGTCTTGCCGGGTGATCTGAATTTCAGCCCATGTATCGAGAGATTCGAGTAAATTGCTTACCATACCATGCCTTGATGAAAAATTTTTGGCGCAAGTCTTTTTCGCCGGGCAGTATTATACCGTACCTTAATGGAGATGTATAATCCAAACATGAATCTCACGCTTGCGCGCGTCTTGCGCGTGGACGAGTCCAATTGCATCGCATTCGTCGGGTCGGGCGGAAAGACGACCGCGATGTTTCAACTGGCGAGGCAATTGACTCCGCCCGTCATCGTCACTGCCACTTCGCGTTTGGGGGCATGGCAAGTTCCGCTCGCTGACAAGCATTTGACCGTGAAGTCGCAAAATGATCTAGCATCTCTCGAAAAAGATGCGACGGGGGTCACGCTGATCACAGGCGACATCAAAGACGACAAAACGGAACCCGTGAGTCGAGAGGTCGTCGAGGGATTGCATGAATTTTGCGTGAGCCGTTCCATCCCTCTGCTCATCGAAGCGGATGGCTCGCGCCAAAGACCGTTGAAAGGCTGGGCGGAGCATGAGCCGCCGATCCCTGATTTTGTTGAGCATGTTGTGACCGTTGCGGGTTTATCGGGGTTAGGCAAGCCGTTGACCGAAGAACATGTCCATCGTCCCGAATTGTTTGCAGAAATAAGCGGAGTAAAAGCGGGGGAGTCAATTGATTCAAACTCATTAGTTCGCGCTCTCTTACACGAGAACAGCAGTTTGAAAAATATTCCAAACTCCGCGCGGCGGACTGTCCTGCTGAATCAGGCAGACACCAACGAACTGCAAGCGAGCGCGCGGGCGACGACTCAGGCTTTGCTTTCCAAATATCAATCTGTGGTTATCTCCAGTTTGAAACAGGAAAAAATATTCGCGGCGCACGAGCCTGTCGCAGGGATCATTCTCGCGGCTGGCGAATCGTCGAGATACGGACAGCCCAAGCAATTGCTTGACTGGAAGGGCGAACCGTTTGTGCGCGTGGTGGCAAGACGCGCGTTAGAGGCGGGACTTGCGCCGGTGGTCGTGGTCACCGGCGCGAATGCGGAGCGAGTCGAATCGGCAGTGCGGGATTTGAATGTGAAGATCGTTCGGAACAGCGAGTGGAAGAGCGGACAGGCGAGTTCGATACGGGAGGGGACTTTCGCCCTCACCCCTGCCCCTCTCCCGCTGGGAGAGGGGTATGCTGGCGCTTGTATCTTCCTCCTCGTTGACCAGCCGCAGATCACAACGTCTATTTTGCAGGCGTTGGTTGAAAGGCACGCTAAGGGATTGCACTCCGTCGTTGCGCCGATGGTGATGGATCGCCGCGCCAACCCGGTACTGTTCGACCGCAGAACATTCGCCGATCTGTTGACGCTCGAAGGCGACACAGGCGGACGCGCGATCTTTCATAAACATCAAGTGGAATATCTGCCGTGGCACGACGACCGTCTCTTGCTGGACGTGGACACGCCTGAACAGTATCAGCGTTTGTTGGCGGATGAAACTTTATGATCTCCGCGATCATTCTCGCCGCGGGCGAATCGAAGCGGATGGGTCAACAAAAGTTATTGATGCCATGGGGGAAGGTCGCCGTGATTCAACACGTGGTTTCTGTGTTTGCCGAAGCGGACGTGGATGAGATCGTAGTCGTCACAGGCTCGCATCGAGAAGAAGTGGAAGCGAATCTCTCGCAATTGAAAAAAGATTATCCAGTGAGAAGCGTCTTCAATGAAGATTTCGCAACGGGCGATATGCTCTCGTCCATTCAATGTGGGCTTCGCGCCCTGACGCCGAAGCCCGAAGATGCGGCGTTGATCGCGCTGGGCGACCAGCCTCAAGTCCGCGAGGGAAGCGTGCGGAGGGTGTGCAAAACGTTCGAGGAGACTGGGAGTCCGCTTGTGGTTCCGAGTTATCAAATGCGGAGGGGACATCCATGGCTCGTGGAAGAATCGTTGTGGGACGCGATCCTTGCGGTACGCAATCCGCAAACGCCGAGGGATTTTTTGAACGCGCGCGCGGATCAGATCAAATATGTTGAAGTTGACGACGAGGGGATTCTTGCCGACTTGGATACGCCCGAGCAATATCGGGCGCATGAACGGTAAAGCGTTACTACAATTGCAAAATGTATAAATTAGTTTCGCGCTTTTGAAACCCCATGCGTTGATATAACAGATTCGCCGCCTCGCGTTTTGGATTGGAGGTCAGCGAAATATTGCTCGCCCCCGCCTCTCGCGCTAACTCGATCGCGCGTGCTATCATCGCTTTGGCAATTCCCCTGTTGCGATATTTTTCATCCACGACCACATCTTCGATGACAGCTCGCGCCCCGGTGGGAACGCGATAGACGATCAGGGTCAGAATCCCAGCGATCCCATCGTTTTCATCCGACAGACGAGCGACCAGCAGAGATGCGCCGGGAGAGTTGAGAATGGAAGTTAAGTCATCGCGCGTCGGCGGAGTTTTTTCGGGCGCGAGTTGAAAAATCAAGCGGGTGAGCGCCGCGAGGAGTTCGTCGGTAACTTCGACCGCTTTTTCAATCCGCATCGTTTTATGCTGTTTTCGGCGTTCCGAATTTAGGGAAGAAACTCAGCAGGGCGTAATACGCCACGTACACAAACGACGCGGGCGCGACCCATTTGGGCACTTCGGGATATTGCAACAACGCCCAAACGCCCAGCCCGGCATAGAGATAGGTGAAGCCAAGCGTGAAGCGGCGCAGACGTGTGTTGCGGGAGGGATATAAATATTTGACCGGAACAAAAACGAGGACGTTGCAGATCACCAGCAGAGCCAAATTGATCCACGGGTTCAAGCCGAGTAACATCATGTACACGACGAGAAAATTCCACACGGACGGAAACCCTTTGAAGAAATACGAATTGCTATCGGTCTTCGCGTCGGTCTGGGTGAATTGATACGCGGAGGTGAGCAGGATCGAGATCGCCGCCGCCATTGCGAAGCCTTCGGGCATCAGGTCTGGAACGCGGATCAACAACAATGAGGCAACGACGACGTAATTCAAGTAGTCAATGATATTGTCCATCAAACCGCCGTCCACGCCGCGCGCGTACTCGTGCACGCGAAACCAGCGCGCGAACATGCCGTCGAATCCGTCCACGAGCATGGCGATGACGATGTACACGATGGCAAGTTTGAAATTTGATTCCCAAATTGCGAGCAGGGTCAAGAATCCCCACACCGCGCCCGTCGCCGTGAACAGATGGACGCTCCATGCCAATGTTTTGCGAAGCCAAAGCGGAAGTCTCTCGAACATAATTCACCTCGAAGAAAGTAACACGAATCGTAGTAACGACTTTAGTCGTTCTTCTAAACGACTGAAGTCGTTACTACAAGTCTTCGTCGTTTACTAATTATAAAAGAAAAGGCGCATCTTTCGACACGCCTTTCAAAACTATTTTTTGTAGCGCGAGATACTTGCACCTTTCTAAATTATTCGAGCAATAAACCAAACCACTGAGACACTGAGACACTGAGAAAAACAATTTAAAAAACTCCGTGGCTCAGTGTCTCCGTGGTTCAAAATGGAGTGGAAGGATTGCTGGGTTTAATTGTTAACCCGCAACTATCTCGCGCTACGTTGCTTACTTTTTAACCAACCCAACCTTCACCGTCTCGCCATCAAACGAATCATCCACAGTGGATGCGCCGCTTGGCGGACTCGCAAACTGGAGACTGGACGCCAACGTTTCAGTCGTGATGTACTCCCTGTGCGCCTCGATCGCGGACCTCAAGCCTGCAGAGGCTTCGACGAACAACTCGATCCTGTCAGCCACGTCCAAGTCCGCGGTCTTGCGGAGGTCTTGCACGCGCCGCACAAATTCACGCGCCAAGCCTTCCTGCGCGAGTTCGGGCGTCAATTCAGTGACGAGCGCGGCGACATACGCGCCATCTTCCGCCACTGCGAATCCCTCTTTTGCCTGCGCCTTGACCTCGACCTCTTCAGACAAGATATCGTAGTCCGTGCCTTCAACAGTTACTTTCAGCGGCTCGCCAGACATCAACGTCTTCGCAACTTCTTCCGCGTTCATGGCAAGGATCGCCTTTTGGAGCGCGGGGAATTTGTTGCCGTATTTTTGTCCGAGTTGCTTGGGCAGTGGCTTGACCGTGTGCGACACGGCTTCGGTCGCGGCATCCAGCAAGCGGACTTTCTTCACGTTCAACTCGTCCACGAACAGGTCGGCATAATTCTCGACGGCTTTGCGTTCATTCGCGTTGCCCACGGAGAACGCGGCTTCTGCCAGCGGCTGACGCACTTTGCGATTCGCCTTCTGTCGCGCGGAATGTCCGAGCGAGACGAGTTTCATCACGGTCGCCATGTCATGGTTCAGCGATTCGTCAATCATCTCTGTCATTACTTGGGGCCACTCGGCGAGATGCACCGACTCGGGCGCGGACTCGTCCACGGAGCGGACGAGGTTTTGATACAGCTCGTCGGCGAGAAAAGGCATCGCGGGCGCGAGCAGTTTCGAGAGGGTGATAAGAGCCGTGTATAGAGTCGAGTAAGCGGCTTGCTTGTCCGAGTCCGATTCGGATTTCCAGAAGCGGCGGCGCGAACGTCGCAGATACCACGTGGACAGTTTCTCCACGAACGCCTCGATGGGGCGCGTCGCGTTTGTCACGTCATAGGTTTCGTACGCCTCCGTCACATCGCGGACGAGCACGTTGAGTTCGGATAACAGCCAGCGATCCAAATCGCTCGTTGCGATCGGCGCGGTGGTGACGGTGGGTTTGTCGAGGTTCGCATACGTCACGAAGAACGAGTAGACGTTCCACAATGTGAGCGTGAAATTGCGGATCACCTCACCCACCAAGTCGGAAGAGAAGCGACGCTCTTGCCCTGGCGGAGTCGCCGTGAACAGATACCAACGGAACGCATCCGCGCCGTGAACGTTCAGCACATCCCACGGCGCGACGATGTTGCCTTTGCTCTTCGACATCTTCTGCCCATCGCCGTCGAGGATCAAGCCAAGGCAGACAACGTTCTTGAACGAGACTTTATCGAACAGCAACGTGCTGATGGCATGGAGCGAGTAGAACCAGCCGCGCGTTTGGTCAACGGCTTCGCAGATGTAATCGGCGGGGAATTGAGACTCGAACTTGTCTTTGTTCTCGAACGGGTAATGCCATTGCGCGACGGGCATCGAACCCGAGTCGAACCACACGTCAATGAGATCGGGGACGCGGCTCATCTGCTTGCCGCATTGGGCGCAATCCCAATGGACTTGGTCCACGTACGGGCGGTGGAGGTCGAGTTCGCTCAGATCGCGTCCCGCTTTTTCCGAGAGTTCCTTCACCGAGCCAACGCCCTCGCGATGTTTGTTTTCACATTCCCAGATGGGAAGCGGCGTACCCCAATATCGCTCGCGGCTCAACGCCCAGTCTATGTTGTTGGAGAGCCAATTGCCGAAGCGCCCTTCGCGCGTGTGTTCGGGAACCCAGTTGATGGTGTTGTTCAACTCGACCAAACGATTTCGAAACGCGGACGTGCGGATGTACCACGACTCGCGCGCGTAATACAACAGCGGAGTGCCGCATCGCCAGCAGAAGGGATACGTGTGTGTGTACTCGCCCGCCTTGAACAACAGTCCGCGCGCGCGCAGGTCTTCGATGATCATCGGGTCGGCTTCTTTGACGAAGACTCCGCGCCACGGCGTCACCTCGGAGACGAACGTCCCATCGGGGAGAACGGTCATCAACACGGGCAAATTGTGTTGCTTCGACATTTCCATGTCTTCCTGACCGAACGCGGGCGCGATGTGCACCAAGCCCGAGCCGTCTTCTGTGGTGACGAAATCTCCCAGCACAACGTAATGCGCGGGCTTGTCGGGCGGCATAAAGGTGAACAGCGGATGATATTTGACATCCTTCAACTTTTTGCCTTTGAACGTGTCAACAACTTTCACTTCTTCGTCGCCGAACACTTTTTGCACGAGCGACTTCACGAGGATCAATTTTTCTTTCTTGCCGTCGTTATCGCGCTCGACCGTGACGTACTCCTCTTCGGGGTGCGCGGCAACAGCGACGTTGGACGGCAATGTCCACGGGGTTGTCGTCCACACGAGCAGTGACGTGTCGGGCTTATCCACCAGCGGCATACGCACGAAGACTGAAGGGTCAGTCGCGTCGTCGTAGCCGAGGGCAACCTCATGGTCCGAAAGAGGCGTGCCACAGCGCGGGCAATACGGCACAACTTTGTATCCCTTGAAGAGCAGGTCT
>JAJTXU010000202.1 GCA_021462845.1 Anaerolineales bacterium | reverse complement strand
GCGGGAATTGGGCTATCATTTGAAATCAATGACAATATCGCCGTGAAGAACTTCCGCGTGTATACTGCTAACGCTGGCAGAAATTGAATCTCTTGGAGGAGTAATGACCGACGCGCTGATCGTGGACGACAACAGGCAAACCGCCGATGCCTTACATCAAATGTTGGATGTGTTGGGCGTGAAAGCGCGCGTGGCGTACGGCTCCAGCGCGGCGATCTCCATTTTGGGGAGCGGATTTACTCCCAGCCTGATCTGCCTCGACGTCAATATGCCCGGCATAGACGGCATCGAAATTCTGTTGTACCTGCGGCGCGAGCCTCGGCTGGTGCGGATTCCTGTGATCGTGATCACTTCGGATGACCAACCCGAAACGCGCCGCAAGGTGATGGGCGGCGGCGCAACCGACATGATCATCAAACCCGCCACGATCGATGCGCTGGAGAGCGCGTTGAAAAAGGCAAACATGCTTTAGCATGACTTACGCAGATCGAAAACCTTTTGCCGCGAATTTCACTAATTCACGCGAATTTTTAAAAAATTGGCGGAAATTCGCGTAATTCGCGGCTTGGTATTGGGGTCTTGCGTAAGTCCTATTTAGAAAAAAACGCGCCGATCGGCGCGTTTTTTTGTCGGATGTCAGTAGATCACGAAAACAGGTTCTTGACGCAGTTGCACTGCGTCAAGGCGGGTGGCACAATTTGCCAAGCAAATCGAACTGTCGCCTGAACTTTCGTGAAGTACCGTTTGCTCCCGATTATTTGCGCAGGCAGTATAATGGGGAAAATTTTTGGACAAATTCTCTGATGCCTATTTCCGCCGGACTCCCCGCTCCCGATTTTGAATTGCTCGATGATACGAATACTCTGCGAAAACTTTCCGACTTCCGCGGAAAGAACGTTATTCTTTATTTTTACCCGAAAGACGATACTCCGGGTTGCACAAAAGAAGCGTGTAACTTCCGCGACGATTATTCCGCGTACGAAAAGGCTGGCGTGGTCGTTTTAGGGGTGAGTCCCGATGATGTTGATTCGCATGTGAAGTTCAAGAAGAAATTCATGCTCCCGTTTCCGTTGTTGGCAGACGTGGGGCATAAGGTTTGCGACACCTATCAAGTGTGGGGACCGAAGAAGTTTTTAGGAAAGTCCTATGAGGGTGTGTTGCGGACAACTTTTTTGATCGATGGCAACGGAACGATCGTGAAAGTGTTTGAGCAAGTGCGCCCGGCTCAGCACAGCGCGGAAGTCCTGTCGGCGTTAGCAGAGGCGCCCTAGGTTGAATCAACCGTCCCTGGGGAGGAAGCGGTTGTCTCCTCCTTGTGAAAATTGTGACAATCTGCGAATTATGATAAACTTAGGCGGCTTCTGATCGAGGGTCTCCCTCATCAGATTTTTGTTTCAGGAGAAGAGTATGCGACATTTCATCGTTGTGGGAATATTAACCATTATTGCGTCGGTCCTTTTGTACTTGGGGCTGAGCGCGGCGCACTTGATGCCTGTGGCGGCAAGCGCGCAGGCGGTTCCGATCGATTGGATGTGGAACCTGATCTTGATCGTGATGTCATTTTTCTTTTCGCTCATTGTGGTGCCTATGGGGTACAGCCTTATCGTGTTCCGCCGCCGGCGCGGCGAAACCGGGGAAGGCGCCCACTTTGAAGGGAATACAACCCTTGAGTTGTTTTGGACAGCGATCCCCTTATTGATCGTGGTTTCTTTCTCGGTGCTTGGCGCGCGCAATTTGGCGCAGACACTGGCGCGAAACCCGCAGGCTCCTGTTATTAAGGTAACTGGCCTGCAATGGTCGTGGAGGTTTGAGTACCCTGCCGACCCTGAGACCGGCTTGGTTGTGGTTTCCGATCAATTGCACATACCCGTAGGGGAGCAGGTGTTGTTGCGCATGACCTCCTCGGATGTGATCCATTCTTTCTGGGTGCCTGAGTTCCGCGTCAAACAAGACCTGGTGCCGGGGCGATTTACGGAATTGACCATCACTCCCACTGAGGTGGGGAGTTACAAGGTGCGTTGCGCCGAGTTGTGCGGAACATCTCACTATTCCATGGAAAAGCCGGTCGTTATCCAGTCACAGGCGGACTATGAAGCTTGGATGGCGGGAGAATTGGAAAAGGCGAAACTTGCTTCGTCGTCGCCTGAAGGTTTTGGACAATTGCTCGTCCAACAAAACGGTTGCGCGGCTTGCCATTCGATCACCGGCGGCACGTTGGTTGGTCCGACTTGGTTGGGATTATACGGTTCGCAAGTTGAACTCTCTGACGGTAGCGCCGTGACAGCCGATGATGCCTTTATTGCCGAATCGATCAGTAACCCGCAAGCGAAGATCGTCAAGGGCTTTGAATCGGTTCAGATGGTTCAGTACGCATTTACTCCCGACGAGCTCTCGGCAATCGTCGCATATATCAAAACGATCAAGTAGGCGGAGGAAGTTTCATGAAAAATAACTCTTTAGGAAGGGCGTTCCTTCTTCTTGTCATTGCCGGCGCGATCGGATATGGCATTGGGCTTGGTATTGATTTCTCGATCAGGGGCGAACTGAAGTTGTCGGCTTCTGTTCCTTCTGCTTTTGCTTTGCTGTTTAGTTTCACTGCGTTTTTCTTTGGATTATATGGCTATCGCGGCATCACGCGAGGGCTGGTCTTTCAAGTTGTCGGGACTGTGATTGGCGCGGCGTTGGTGACCGGTATCCGCGCGTTGATGGGGCTGGAAAGCATTGGCGCCTTTTTGTTTACCGAGCCAGCATGGGTGTTCGGCGCGTTGGTGGGCGTCATTTCCTTTTTCTTTGGCGTCGGCGTCATGACGGACTGGGTGAAGTGGGCGCGCGGTATCGACACGCCCGACCATCACGAAGATGAGCCGGGCTGGCAAAAATACTTTGGGGTATCGCTCGATCACAAGGTTATCGGCATTCAATATACCGTCACCGCGTTATTCCTCCTCGCGGTAGGCGGTACTTTTGCGCTGATTTTCCGCACAGAACTTGCCGCATCGGGTTTGGATTTTCTCACCCTCGACCTCGATGTGTTCAATCAGAACGGTCCTCAGCTATACAATACGCTCATGTCTCTTCATGGCATGATCATGATCGTTTCAATCCTGCTCGGTATCTCGGGCATCATGAACTATGTCGTTCCGCTTCTGGTTGGGGCGCACGATATGGCGTTCCCGCGCATGAATGCCTTTGCTTATTGGGTGGCTGTGCCGGCGTCTGTGTTGTTGTTGCTTGCGTTGATCCTCGGCGGATTTGATACCGGCTGGACCGGTTATCCTCCGCTTTCCTCGCGCGCGCCGCTTGGCGTGCAAATGTTCTTCCTGGGCGTGTTTACTGCCGGTTGGTCGTCCATCCTTGGGGCATTGAATGTGATCGCTACGGTCGTCCGCATGCGCGCGCGAGGCATGACCGCGATGCGAATGCCGATCCTCGTTTGGGCGTCTGTCGCCACTTCCATCATCGCCCTGACCGCCACACAGTTGATCGGTCTTTCGTTCCAGTTGGTGATGTTCCAGCGCCTGTTCGGGATGGGATTCTTCGACCCCGGCAAAGGCGGCAACCCGGTTCTCTTCCAACATTTATTCTGGTTCTATTCCCACCCGGCGGTATACGTGTTCGTGCTCCCCGGCTTGGGCGTGATCTCTGAACTCTTGCCGGTCTTCGTTCGCAAGCCGTTGTTCGGGTATCGCTGGGTTGCGATGTCCTCGCTTGGTATCGCCCTGGTCGGTTTCGTCGTGTGGGCGCATCACATGTTCACCTCCGGTATGAACGAGTACCTGCGCGTCCCGTTCATGTACAGCACCATGCTGGTGGCTGTGCCGACTGGGGTAAAGTTCTTCTCGTGGGTGGCAACCATGTGGGGCGGAAAGATCGAGACGCCAACACCGATGTTGTTCGTTCTCGGGTCGATTGTTGTCTTTTTGCTCGGAGGCGTCACAGGTCCTCCAAACGCGATGGTTGCCCTCGACCTTCACTTACACGATACATACTGGGTTGTGGGACATTTCCACGATACGATCTTCGGCGGATTCGTTTTCCCGTTCTTTGCCGCCATTTATTACTGGTTCCCCAAAGCGACGGGTAGGAAGATGAACGAATTCTGGGGCAAGGTGCACTTCTGGCTGATGACCCCCTCGTTCTTTGCCCTGACGCTCGGGATGATGTTCATCGGTCTACGCGGGATGCGCCGCCGCATCGTGGATTACGATCCGGCCCTCGGGTTTGATGGCGCGCATTTGTTCCTCACAGTCTGCGCCTTCCTCATCGCCATCTCGATCTTGATCTTCTTCATCAACTTCTTCCGAAGCATCAAGCACGGCGAACCTGCCACCGGAAACACGTGGAATTCACGCTCGCCCGAATGGCAAGTCCCCTCGCCGATGCCGGCTCACAATTATGAAGTTCCATTCGAAGTGGTTGGCGAACCGTATGATTACGGCTTGCCCGGTTCGAAATTTGTTGAATTCGCGGCAAAAACAGCCGGGAAACACTAACTCAAAGGGCAGGTAGCCGTTCATGTCGAACAAACAACAACATCCTAATTTACTGACGCAAGGCGTGTTTATTTTCGTGTACCTTGCCGTGTTGACTGCGCTTGAATTCTTCGTCGCGGTCACCTTCAACTCGGTCGTTATCCTCGTGGCGGTGGCGCTCGTCAAAGCCGCGCTGGTGCTGTGGTATTACATGCATGTGAACAAGTTGAGCGAAAGCGACGAGAGCAATCACGAAGCGTACGCTTACAAGAGTGGAACCAATCGCCTGGGCTTGTGGCTCTTCCTTGTCTCCGATTCGTTCGTGTTCGGCGGTTTGATGGTCATGCGCCTCAGCCTGCTCGGCATGACCCGCCCGGATCTAAGCCAGACCCTCGGGTTCTTTGTGACTGCGGTGCTTCTCATCTCCTCGTTCTTTATGAATCGCGGCGAGGTGGAACTGCACAACGGTAACCGCCAGGGATTCCTGCGAAACACCATGGTCACTTTTGTTCTCGGCTTGTTCTTCTTGCTTGGCGTGATCCTCGTTGAGTGGCATACCGTGCCTGCCATTGCCGAGCCGATCTTGCACTTGTTTGGCGAGCCGGAAGGGAAACCGTTGTTGAAAGCCTCGTCGGGTCCTGCGGGCGCGGCATTCTTCATGATGACGGGGATGCACGCCTTCCATGTCTTGACCGGCTTGATCCTCCTGTTGATCATTTGGGTCAACGGCAAAAAAGGTTTGTACGACGAAAAGCAATACCCGGTCGAAGCCGCCGCAGTGTACTGGCACTTCATCGACGTGGTGTGGATCTTCTTCTACCCGGCGCTGTACTTGATCGGAACAGCGGTCTAGCGCAGATAGAGCCGACAATCGGCGCGATATCAATTGAACGCGGGGCGACCAGCAAGAGGGTCGCCCCGTTTTTGCTGAAAGGCTAATTCATGGATCGAAAAATTCTACTGGCGGGCATCGGCACACTTCTCCTGCTCATTGCAATCGTCACTGCCGTGATGTTCTTCGGCAAGCCCGATCAATTTCGCGGCACCTATTATGTTGAGCCTTACCCGGTGGCTGGCGAGATCGAATTGGCGCGCGCCGATGGCTCTGTCTTCAAATTAAGCGACGAGCGAGGCGACATTGTGTTGCTGTTCTTTGGGTACACCTCCTGCCCAGACGTATGCCCGACCACGCTCGCAGACATGAAACTTGCCATCCAGGCGATGAAGCCCGCTGAAGCAGAACAGATCAAGGTGGTATTTATTACCGTCGACCCCGACCGCGACACGCCTGACCGCGTGCAGGAATATGTGGATCATTTCAGCACATCTTTCATCGGCTTGAGCGGCGAAGAGTCTGCGCTGGAGAAAATTTGGAGCGACTACGGCATCTTCCGCGAGGTTATGGACAGCGAATCGGCCACCGGGTATCTCGTTAACCACACGGCGCGAATCTTGCTCATCGACCGCAACGGCTACCTGCGACTTTCTTTTCCCTACGATGCGCCAGTGGAAGATATCATTCACGATCTGAAATTGGTTATCAAGGAATAAAATGACAGTCAGAAAGATTTACCTCAAGCGTATCGGCATTTCGTTGTTGCTGGGCTTGCTGATCGGGGTGGCTTTAACTGAAACGCCGATCTTTTTTCTCGGCCAGGCAACTCGCGCGCCGCAAGAGATCGCCCTAACCATACCCAACGGGACGGCTGAACAGGTGGCGCGCGGCGAACAGCCCCCGTCCATTCCGACGAACATGATGTTTGTCGTGGGTGATACGTTGGTCGTCAACAACGAAGATGTGATCGACCATAAACTTGGTCCGTTGTGGATTCCCGCAAAAGC
Organism: Anaerolineales bacterium; assembly: GCA_021462845.1. Classification (GTDB taxonomy): domain Bacteria; phylum Chloroflexota; class Anaerolineae; order Anaerolineales; family Villigracilaceae; genus Defluviilinea. The sequence continues at coordinate 42 of JAJTXU010000202.1, read as the reverse complement.
ATCGGCTCGCTTGTCTTTCAACCAAAAGGAAAACCTCACATA
>JAJTXU010000201.1 GCA_021462845.1 Anaerolineales bacterium | reverse complement strand
CTCGTCGATGCGCAGTAATTTTCGATAGATGCTTTCAAGCGATTCGATCGAAAAGCGCCCAGCCTGTCCCGTCGTCTTCTCTGCCACAAACGGATGCACGCCCAGCGCGCGCGCCACGTCATCTTTGTTGCCGCGTCCATCGAGGATCTCTCGCGCTTGAATTAACAGGCGGAACTGTCGCACGACCATGCCCCACAACGAAAACGGGTCTTCGGTTTCGAGCAGGCGATGCAAAAGATGTTGCGCCGATTTGCCGTTGCCGCTCGACAATGCGTCGACGAAATCGAACACGGATTGCTGTGACGTGACGATACAAACCGCTTCAACATCCGCGACGTTGACCTGCCTCGCCCAATTGACGTATGCCAGCAACTTCGAGATTTCCATCCCCGCCTGACGCGTGTCCACGCCGACCATGTCTTTGAGCATCTCGGCGGCGCGCGGCTCGATCTGCCCGCTTTGATTTTTGGTTTCGTTCACGATCCAACCTGTCATATCCCTCAGTTTTGGGAGCATAAAGGCTTTGGTCTGAATCAATTTGCCATTCTTTTCCGCCCATTTGACCAGCCAGTGTTTGTCCGCTTCTTTTGGTTCAACGGATTCATAGATCACGATGCGAGTCGTCTCTGGCGCTTTTTCGATGAATTCAAAAAATTTCTTTCTCGATGAAGCGTTGTTGTATTTCGAGGAGGGATTTGCCAGCAAGACCAAACGTCTCTTGGCGAGGAACGGCATGGCGTTGACGGCTGTGTTCAAGTCGGTTTCGCTCATCGAACGCGCGTCGAGACGGGCTGTGTTCATGTCCGCGCTGGTGGGGTCGGTGAAATCGGAGTCGAAGTCCTTGAGTTTGCGCGAGATGGCGAATTCGTCGTTGCCGAAGAGGAAGTAGAGGTTGGGCATTGGGAGAAAGGGTGAAGGATGAATGTATGAAAGAGGAAAGAAGAGAGAGTGAGATACGAGATACAAGTTACGAGTTACAAGTTACATGGCTACCTGTTTACTTTGTCACCACGCGATGCGCGCCTTTGCGAATGAAATGAACGCCCACGATCTGCAAGTTTCCCAAGCCTGCTTCGGTGGTGATGTGTTTTTGCAGCCATGGTCCGAGCGGGCGGCTCAACAAATAGCCAAATAGGGCGAGGATCAACGCGAAGGGGATCAGCCAGAATCGCCAAAAGGTGGAACGCGCTCCACGAAGGGGCATCCAGGCAAAGGTCGCGGGAAGAAGCGCGGCGGCAACGAGGTTGGTGCCGCATCCCTCGTGGATGGCGAGTCCGCTTTCGCCGGAGTTGAGTCGCGTGTGGGCTTCGTTCGCGCAGGCAATTACATCCTCGGTGGTCACATCGCCCAATAGAAAGAATCCTGTCGGGTTGGAATGTCCCGCCATGGAAGTTTTATATTTGCGCGCGAGGAGATGAAGCGTGGCATGTTCGAGCGCGTGATTTCTTCGAGTTTCGAGAATGAGGGGAAGATTGAGGATCATGCGATGATTATACACCGCGGGCTTTATGGATGTAGATACGCAGGCGTGACAATCGCATCTGAATTGAGGGATCAACGGCTGTCTTGGAGGAGGTAGCCGTGACAAAGAAGTCAATCTGATTCATGCTGTATCTGGAAGCGCTGCGGGCTGACGAGCGAGTCCACTTGAGCGGACTTTCATGAACTGAGGTGGTTGTCGAGTTTGTCGAGACACAGGGATTTATCCCGCCGAATCCCGAAGCGGGTAAAATCCATCGAATATGAAACGTATCTTCATCTCCGCCGACCACGGCATGGCGATCATCTACTTCTTGCAAAGCGATGTTGTCCCAACTTTGCTCAGCGCTGGCGTCGAGGTCGTCCTCCTCACCGACGACGAGACAAAATCGCAGATCGAAAAACGATTCTCGGGACTCGTAACTCGTAACTCGCAACTCATCTTCGAAGGTCTGCGCCTCAAAGAAGCGAATAAGTTCGCTGCTACGCATCAACCTCGCCTCCAATGGCTCCTCGCCTACCTGCGACGCGTCGGCGGATCGCGCCGAATCAACACCGAAGCCATGGACAGTCACATCTGGGAGGTGTGGGCGGAGAATGGCTGGAAGTTCCGTTTGGGGATTTGGATTCCGTCCGCGCTGATGATTCTGCTGTTGCGTAATTTTTCATGGGCGCGAAAACTTCTTGTTAAACTTCAGAATCGCTTCACCACGAATATTTATGCTGACCTCTTCGATAAATACCAGCCCGACATGGTCATCGCTTCGACTCCAGGCTGGCGCATGGATCGCTACCTCCTGCGCGAATCCGCCAAGCGCGGCATCCCAAACATGACCGTCATCGTCGGCTGGGACAATTCGTCGTCGTACAACGTCTCTGGCGCGGATGTGCAATATGCAACCTGTTGGTCGCAACTGCAAAAGGATGAATTGGTCTACGGCTCAGACTGGAATCCTGAAAACGTAAACATCGGCGGCATCCCTTCGTATGATGGATACTTCCGCAAGCAATGGCTCATGCCGCGCGATGAATATTTCAAGTTGCATAAACTCGACCCAAGTCGCAAGTTGATCTCGTACGCCAGCAGTTTCGTCCATTTTGCGCCGAACTACCCGAACATTGAAGCGCTGGCGAAATTGGTTTCATCTGACTCGTTGGCAGAGCCTTCGCAGTTGTTGATCCGCCTGCATCCAAGTCACTTTCAAGACAAGCCGAAAATTTTCGCCGAAGAACGCGCGCGTGTGTTTGATCTGGAGAAAAAATATCCGCACGTGCATGTTGTCCAGCCTGTGGCGTTGGGAGGATCGCTCGGCTATTACGGCGGCGAAGACATGGACGAGAAATCGTCCATGATGGCGTATTCGGATGTGGTGGTGACCGTCTATTCGACGATGCTGGTCGAGACCGCCGTCCACGATACGCCGATGATCGCCGCGACGATTGATACCCTTGGCGGGTGGAATAAGAAAAATAAATTTTCATTGTCACTGAAAGAGATCGGCGACTGGCCCACGCATAAAAGATTCAGGGAGGCAAAGGCTGGAAGAGTGGCGATCAATCAAAACGAGTTGAAAGAAGCGTTGAATTTATATCTAAAAGATCGAACGATCGATTCCAAAGAACGCCGCAAGTTCGTCGAAGATGAAATCACGTTCACCGATGCAAGTTCTGGTAAACGCACGGCGGAATATATTTTGAAAATTCTGAATTCATAAATACCCGGTGGTCGAGTAGATGGCGGTGATTGTCCGCCGTCGTATCGAGACCACAGGTCCGCATACAAATTCTTGTAACAAGAATTGCTCTACGTCGTGGTGGTCTCGATACGTCCCGCGACGAACATCGCGGAACTACTCGACCACCAGCGGGTATAATCTCCATCGGAGGAACTACTCATGACCGAAATTAAACCCCTCAACTGGACACCCAAACCCGGCGTCGGACTCTCCGTTGTGCGACGCGGCGATGGCGGTATGACGCTTACATTCACCGACCTATCCGATGCCACCCTCAACAACTGGCGCGAGTTTGCTATGGAACATCTGCTTGGCTTGTCGGGACGCACGCGCAATTTATACGATCTCCGCGCGGTCAAAGAGATTCCCGAAAAAGCCATCCGCGCCGCGGTCGAGGCGAACAGCGATCCCTCCGCGCGCAATATTCGAGTCGCGGTTGTCCTCGCCGATGAAAACGTAGCGAACGCCATCCGCGAAGTTGCCGCGCTTGCGCTGGCTGGCTCCGCCGCCGCGATGAAAATTTTCACCGACATCAACGAAGCCGAAGCGTGGCTCGCGCGTCCGTTGGATCAAATTCCATAACATCCCTGCTCCAGGCGGCGTCCCCGCCGCCGAGGACTGCGGCGGGAGCAATCAAATGAAATCCGACTCGTTGCAAGTTGGACACTTCACATTTCAATGGGGGACTCGCACGTATGTGATGGGCATCCTCAACGTCACACCCGATTCATTTTCAGGAGATGGGCTGATGTTCCCCTCTCCCAGCGGGAGAGGGGTTAGGGGTGAGGGCGAACCTCGCGCCCTCGACCAAGCAAAATATTTTTTGGATAACGGCGCGGACATCCTCGACATCGGCGGCGAATCGACTCGCCCCGGCTCACAGCCCGTCAATACAAAAGATGAAATCGCGCGCGTCGTCCCCATCATTCAAACGATCCATAAAAATTTTCCCGAAGCCATCATTTCGATTGACACATCCAAAGCGGACGTTGCCGAAGCGGGATTCAACGCGGGCGCGGCGATTCTCAACGACGTCTGGTCGCTTCGCGCCGACCCTCGGCTTGCTTCGGTCGCGGCGGCTTTTGGCGCGCCAGTCATCCTGATGCACAACCGCAGTAATCCCGCGAGTGTCGAAGTCCGCGAACGGCTGGGCAACGCGTACATCGGCGCGGAGTATCAAAACTTGATCGAAGATGTGAAGCGCGAACTACTCGTCAGTGTGGAGATCGCGGTGAAGGCTGGGGTGGAGGAGAAACGTCTAATCGTGGACCCAGGCGTCGGCTTCGGAAAGACGCGCGAGCAAAATTTAGAGTTGATCAACAGGCTGGATGAAATCCGCGCGTTGGGGTATCCCGTGCTATTGGGGTCGTCCAGAAAATCTTTTATCGGCTTCACGCTTGACCTGCCAACCGATCAGCGCGTCGAGGGGACTGCGGCAACAGTGGCAGTCGGCATCGCGCGCGGAGCCGACATCGTCCGCGTGCATGATGTGAAAGAGATGGCGCGCGCGGCGAAGATGACGGATGCCATTGTGAGAAAAGGATAACGCGTGGTCGAACGAAAAAATAAATTGATTGATGCGGCAAACTTTTTTCTGATCGCGGGTCTGCTGATCGGAATTTTTTATTGCGTGACGGTTCCATACGGCGCGGGATTTGACGAAGAGCGGCATCTCGTGCGCATTTACTACATGTCGGAAAACAAATATCTGCCCGTTTTTTCGGACGTGAGCATTCATCAAGAAGTGTTCGCGCTTTCGTATCAGCGCAGGCTTGTGCAATCGCCCGCGTTCGATCTATTCACCCGCGAAAATTTCACGCGCAGGTTCAGCGCGTCAGACGATCTTCGCTATGGGCAGGGGACGCAGTCCATTTATTCGCCCGTCATTTTTTTGCCGCAAGCGTTGCTCGCCAGATATATGTGGTGGAAATTCGATTTTCCGATTCTGCCGACGATCATCCTCATCCGAATCGTGGGCGTGGCAATCTATGTCCTTGGTGGATATGTCGGTATCCGCGCAGTTCCGTTCGGCAAATGGATGTTTGCGTTGCTTGCCCTCTCGCCCAGCGCCATGTTTCAAGCGTCCACGTTGAGCGCGGATGGATTCACGAACGGGCTCAGTTTCGCTTTTATCGGTCTCGTCCTCGGAATCTATTGGAACGAAAGACAGGGGATTAAATCTTCGTCGCTGTGGGCGTTGGTTATCCTTGCATTGTTGCTGGGGAGCGCAAAGCCTGGCGCGATCATCTTGTTTCCCTTGTTGTTGCTCATCGTTCGGCATCCCTTCCCGTCCAAAAAGTGGATTGTCTTTTTAAGTATCGTGTTGATCGCTTCCGCCCTCTTCAATGTTGGATGGTCGGTCTACGCCACAAAAGTTTCAACGTACGGGACGGGTGGCGAGCAAAGTGTCCCGCGCCAGATGGCTTCATTGTTATCCGATCCGATGGGATTCATCACCCCGCTCGCGCAGGGAATGGTTCTCACGTTTCCCTACCAGATTCAAGGATGGATCGCCGCGTATGGATACTGGGCGGGTAAAGTTCCCAGCCCGTTGTATGTGATCTGGGTCATCGGACTTCTCGCGGCGTTCTTCGCCGAACCTCAGCGCGTGACCATCCCTCGCGGGGTTCGATCCTTCCTGATCGCATTCTGTTTGTTTTGCTGTGTCGTCACATACACCGTCGCCTTTGTTGGGAATTACGCCACCGGCGGAGTCCTCGCCCTCGCAAAGCATGGACGCTATTACATCCCGTACGCGCCGATGTTTTTTCTCGGTTTCGCAGGGTTGTTCGCGGTCAATGACAAGAACCGTCGGCTGGCGGAATATGCCAGCATCGGCTCGATCCTGCTGACCGCCGTCTTTTTCTCCATCGGCATCTACACAACCTACTACACCTATTGCGGCTATGACGCCTACATGGGAGGGACGTGCGTTTTGCCCACCTATAAGAATCTTGAAAAAGAAGACGCGCCACAAGCCGAAATTTATAACGGAGTCGAAGTCCGCCAATCGTTCACGAATTTCTGCGGCAAACTGCAATCGGTATCTGTGTTCATTAAATCTGTGCCCGACGATTCAGATGGGAAATTATTGTTTACCATCTTGGACGAGAAGCAAGACATCGTCGCGGAAAAAGGAATACCCTTCCGTGAGATCGTGGCGGAAGATTACCTGACGATCAAAGCGGACGCGCCGCCTGATTCACACGGCGGGGAGTTTACAATTCAACTAACGGTTGACACCGCTAATCCGCTAGATATGGTCATTGCGCTTCTCACGCGTGGAGATTATTATCCCGGT
>JAJTXU010000200.1 GCA_021462845.1 Anaerolineales bacterium | reverse complement strand
TGCCATCGAAACGGCGAACTTGATCCAGGCGGTCGCCGCGGGGCTGGGACTCTCCGCGATCCTGCTTTCGTCCGCGCTGGCGTTCGATGTGGTGAAGTATCTCGGCGCGGTGTATTTGATCTACCTCGGCATTCGCAAACTGCTATCGCCTGAAAATAACGCGGAGGCGGAGATCGAGCGTGAAAGCCTCCGTCAGATCTACTGGCAGGGAGTGGCGGTGAACATCCTCAACCCGAAGACCGCGCTCTTCTTCTTTGCGTTCCTGCCTCAATTTGTTGACCCATCGCGCGGAAACGTGGTCGCGCAGAATCTACTGCTTGGATTGATCTTCGTCGGGCTGGCAATCATCACAGATAGCTTATATGCGCTGGTCGTCAGTTCGTTTGCGGACAAATTGCGCGGCAACCAGCGATTCCAAACCGGCGGGCGGTATTTTGCCGGGTTGGTGTATGTGGGGCTGGGAATCACGACCGCGCTCACCGGGGCAAGGAAATGATTTTCATTTCAAGATATAATCCTTCCCATGACAATCAAAACACAACTTAACGAATCCATGAAAGACGCCATGAAGAGCGGGGACGAAGTGCGCAAACGCACGGTGCGGATGGCTCTCGCCGCGGTGAAGCAAGTAGAAGTGGATAAGCGCGTCGAACTCGACGATGCGGCGGTGATGAATTTGCTCCAAAAAGAACTCAAGAACCGCCGTGAATCTATTGAGGAGGCGAAGAAAGCGAATCGTTCCGACCTGATCGAAGCCAACGAAGCCGAGATCAAAGTGCTCGAAGTCTTCCTGCCGAAAGCCATGCCCGCCGAGGAATTGCGCGCGCTCGCCCAAGCCGCCATTGCCGAAGCCGGCGCGGCTGGTCCCGGCGACATGGGCAGAGTGATGAAAATCATCATGCCCAAAGTGGCGGGGCGCGCGCCCAACGACATGGTTAGCGCGGCAGTGAAGGAAATGCTCCAACCCAAGTAACATGACATCCATCTTTTTTGACGCGGAGCGCGCAGAGAAGCGCAGAGAATTACTATTCAAGAATCTCCGTGGCTCTGCGGCTCTGCGGCTGATTCACCCGCAATAACATGGGGATTATTCCCGCGCGGCATCGGCAAACGCCTCCGCGCATCCGCACGTTCCAAATCACCTTGCTCGCGCTCGCGAGCGTCATCTCATACGGCGCGCTCGTATTGCCGTTGCTTATCAACCCCGCCACAACAACCTTGCAAGCGGGAGACGTTTCCCCGAACAACTATCAAGCCCCGCGAACCCTGCAATTTGAAAGCCAGGCGCGCACCGAAGACGCGCGTCTTGCCGCCGCGAAGGCTGTCGCGCCGGTGTACGCATCGCCGGACCCCGCCATCGCCCGCCAGCAGACCGACCGCCTCCGCGCCGCGCTTGCCCAGATCACGCTCATCCGCGATAACAATAACATCATCGCTGAACAAAAATTTTCCATTCTTGATTCGATGAGCGAACTCAACCTGCAACCAGAGACCATCGAAAAAGTGCTGGCGCTCGCGCCCACACGCTGGGAATCGATTAAAGGGGAAGCGTTGAGCGTGCTCGAACAAGTCATGCGGCGGAGCATCCGCGAACAAGATGTGGACACGGTGCGGCGCAGTGTGCCTTCACTCGTCAGCCTCTCGTTCAACGAGGAACAAGTCGCCCTCATTGCGGAATTGGTCACGGTCTTTATCAAGCCGAATAGCGCGCTGAACGCCGAATTAACTGAAGCCGCCCAACAGTCCGCGATGGATGCGGTGGCTCCCATTACTGTGGAATATAAAATAGGGCAGATCATCGTCCTGCGCGGACAGATCATCACACCAGCCCAACGCGAAGCGCTCGAACAGTTTGGTCTGATCAAGACCGAAACCCTCTGGCAGGATTACCTCGGCGCGGGCGCGTTAGTGCTGATCGTTGCCATGTATGTGCGTTTGTATTTTTCGCGGCGGCGTATGGCATTCCTGCTCGAGGCGCGCAACCTCCTCGTGGTTGCTTTGATCTTCATCTTCTTCATCGTGGCGGCGCGCGTGACCATCCCCGATCGTACGGTGGTGTCCTATGCCTTTCCACTGCCTGCCATGGGGTTGTTGATCGCCACCATGTTCGGCGTGGAAGTGGGGATCGTTTTTTCCGTTGCAATGGCATTGCTGGCTCCATACGCCCTGCCGAACACGCCAGACCTGCTTCCGTATTACCTCGTCACCTCGCTGACCGGCGTGCTTGTGCTTGGCGCGGCGCGGCGCGTGTGGACGTTCTTCCGCGCGGGAATCGCCGTCGCCTGGGCGGGCATCATCGTGTTGATCGCCTTCCGCCTCCCGTTCACTCCGACGGATGGGGCTGGTTTGCTCGAACTCAGCGGAGCCGCCATCTTCAGCGGGCTTGCCTCCTCGAGCATCGCGTTATTATTGCAATACTTCCTCGCGCAAGCGGTCGGTCTCACCACCGCGTTGCAACTCATCGAGATTTCGCGCCCCGATTCGCCGTTATTGCAATTCTTTTTACGAAGCGCGCCCGGCACCTACCAGCACAGTTTACAAGTGGCGAACCTCGCCGAGCAGGGAGCCGAGCTCATCGGCGCAGACGCGTTGCTCACCCGCGTCGGCGCGTTGTTCCATGATGTGGGCAAATCGATGAACCCGATGTTCTTCATCGAAAATCAGCCGCAGGGACAAATGAACGCGCACGACGATATGGATCCAGCCCAAGCCTCGGCAACCATCATCGCGCACGTCACCGACGGAATTGCGCTGGCGCGCCAATATCGCCTGCCGCGCCGCATCGACGATTTCATCCTCGAACATCACGGCACAATGATCACGCGCTATCAATACAACAAAGCCCTCGAAGCCGCCGGCGGAGACGCCTCGCACGTGGATAAGGAAAACTTTCGCTATCCGGGTCCGCGCCCGCGCTCGCGCGAAACCGCGTTGCTCATGCTGGCAGACGGCTCCGAAGCCCGCGCCCGCGCCGAACGACCGCAAACCGAAGAAGACCTTCGCAAGATCGTGTTATCTACCATCGATAACGCGCAAAAGCAGGGACAACTCGACAACACGCAACTCACCCTGCGCGATCTGAGCATCATCACCGAATCATTCGTCAATGTTTTGCGCGGCACGCACCATCCGCGCGTGTCATACCCAAAGGAAGAATCGGCGGTCACCAATGTGTTGACCGCGCCGAGGAAATAATCCGCAGAGTTGGCAGAAACCGCAGATTGAAATTTAAATTCGGCGCAATCTGCGCCATCTGCGGATCGAACGCACAACATGATCAACATCGAATCTGAATTTGATTTTCCCACCGAACTCCTTGAACGCGCGGCGCGCGCGGCGTTGACGCATCAAAAACAATCGCCCGACGCGGACTTGTCCATTGTGTTGACGGGCGACAAACGCCTGCAACAACTCAATCGGGATTATTTGGGAATCGACGCGCCCACCGACGTGTTATCCTTCCCCGCTTCCGAAGCGGACCCTGACACTGGCTCGCCCTACCTCGGCGACATCCTCCTTTCGATCCCTCGCGCGAAAGCGCAGGCAAAAGCCGCGGGTCACTCGCTCGAATCGGAAGCGCAGTTACTAGTGGCGCATGGTGTGTTGCATTTGCTGGGTCATGACCATGCGAAGCCGAAAGAAAGAGCAAAAATGTGGAAAGCGCAAGCCGAAATCTTGGAATCGTTGGGGTTGGGCAAAATTCAAATTCGCGAGGAGTAGTTGCTGCGCGTGACGTAGTACGCAATATGAAATCTTTCATCCTTTCCCGCATCGCCGCCATCGGTCACGCTTTGCGCGGCTGGCAATATGTCTTGAAGACCCAGCGCAACGCCTGGATTCATTCGCTTGCCGCGACCGTGGTCATCCTGCTCGGTTTTTGGTTGCAGATTCCCCCGCGCGATTGGGCGGTCTTATTCCTGACGATTGCCATGGTGTTCACTGCGGAATTCATCAACACCTCCATCGAAGCGGTCGTGGATCTGGCAAGCCCGCAGAAACATCCGCTGGCAAAAGTGGGCAAAGATGTGGGCGCGGGCGCGGTGTTGATCGCGGCGCTGGCGGGCGTGTTGATCGGGTTGTTGATTTTGGGTCCGCCGTTGTGGACGCGGCTTACATCGCTGTTCGCTGGTAACTGATTACTTGAGATTTGAGACTAGAGACTGGAGATTCCCATGACGCTATCTTTCCAATTTGGCACGGTGGGTTCGCCCATTGGCACGCCCAAGAAGCCCGGCGGGTCGGTGGGGGCGATCGGGTTCAGCAAATCCATTGGCTTGACCGCGTTTGAGTTGGGTTGGGTGCAATCGGTGCGTGTTTCCGAGGAAACTTGCGCGGCGATCAAGCAGACGGCAAACCTGGAGGGCGTTTCGTTGAGCGTGCATGCGCCGTACTTTTTCAACTTGAACGCAACGGATGAAGAGTGGCCAAAGTCGCGCAAGCGCCTGATGGACGCGGCTCACTATGGCAACCTCGCCGGCGCAACGGATATTATCTTTCATCCCGGCTCGTATTTTGAGCGCCCGCCTGCCGAAGTGTTGAAAGTTTCCATCCCGCGTTTGAAGGGTTGCGCCGATGAACTGAGAAAGAAAGGGAACCCGGTGATCCTGCGCCCGGAGACGATGGGCAAGTCTGCGATGTTGGGATCGTTGGAAGATACGCTGGAGATGAGCAAGGCGATCAAGAACGTGCAACCGTGCTTGGACTTCGCGCACCTGCATGCCCGTCCTGGCGATGGGACGATGAACACAGCCCGCGAGTGGACCAGACTGCTGGAGGCGTATCAAGCCGCACTGGGGAAAGAAGCGTTGAAGAATCTGCACATCCACTTGTCGGGAATCGAATACGGTCCCAAAGGCGAGAAGAATCACCTGGCGCTGGCGGAATCCGATCTGAAGATCAATTTTCTGTTTCAGGTGTTGAAGGAGTTCGGTTGCGCTGGGCGCATCTTGTGCGAAAGCCCGATCATGGAAGACGACGCGCTGAACATGAAGAAGGCGTGGATGAAAGTAAGCGGCGAAAAAGAATGATTGTTACCCGCCCTTCAACGGCGGCGCGTCTTTGTCGTAGACGAACACCTGAACATCCATTCCCTCTGTATTCAACAGATCCATCGCGGGTTGAAAGGTCGCATCTTTGATTTTTTGCATGTCGCCTGCGGGCGCATAGACCGAAAGCCGCGCCTCTTCATCGGACATCTTCGCTGTCTTTACCTCGGCATTCGGGCAAGCCGCTTTAATCGCAGCGGTCATTTGTTTGATCGCATCATCGAGAGACATACGCGACTCCTTTCAATTCCAATCCTCTATTCTCTAATCCTCTAATTCTCTTTCATCACTTCGCAATCTTCGCCACCGTCACACCCGCGCCGCCTTCATTATCCTTCGGCTCTTCAAAAGAAGAAACGTACTCGCTCGATTTCAACGCGTTACGAACCGCGTCGCGCATCTTGCCTGTCCCTTTGCCATGCACGATCCGCACGAACAGCAACCCCGCCGAATACGCGCGCTCCAAATATTTTTCCAACTCATCGAGTCCCTCGTCCACCAACTTGCCGCGCAGATTCAATTCCAAGCCTGGGGACTTGGGACTGGAGACTGATAACTGCTTACTGCCTTCTGCTCTTTCCTCTTTCCTCTTTCCTTCTTGGATTTCCTCCTCCCGACCTTTTCTCTGCAATTCAGCCATCCTCGCCCTCACGCGCAGACTCCCGATCTGCACCTCCGCATCCGACTCGCCGAGGGCTGTCACCACACCTTCGGCGTTCAGCGTACTGACAGTGACTCGCTCTCCGAGCGACAATGGACGATGGACATTGGACGATGATGGTCCATCGTCTATCGTCTGTCGTCTTTCAACAGGCGCAGTTATTTTCTCTTCAACTCTTTCGATCTTCTCTTCAATAGACTTGATGGCTTCGAGCGGTTGTTTTGCTTTTTTGAGTTGTGATTTGAGTGAATCAATATTGCTTCTCAACACCGCCACTTCGAGTTCACCTTCAGCGCGGGCTTTGGCTAACACGTCGCGGCGTTCATCCTCGATTTTCTCGAGTCGCTTTTCGATCTCTTTGGTTTGCGCTTCGAGTCTGTCGCGCGCCTTCTCCAACTTTTGACGTTCGCGTGAGGTACGGTTACGCTCCTTGCGGATATCGTCAAGTAGTTTGTCGGCGCGGAGGTCGTCGGGGTGAATCTCTGCTTTGGCTGAATCAATGATCGGCTGGGAGAGACCGAGTCGCTGGGCGATGAGCAGCGCGTTGGAACGTCCAGGGAGTCCCAGCGTAAGGTGATACGTCGGGCGCAGAGTCTTGATGTCGAATTCCAGCGACGCGTTGACGACGCCTTCGGTGGAGTGCGCGAATGTTTTGAGTTCGGGATAATGCGTGGCGACGAGAGTCGTGCATCCGCTTTCGAGCAGGTGACTCAGGATCGCGCGCGCGAGAGCCGCTCCCTCTTGCGGGTCGGTGCCCGCGCCGAGTTCGTCGAAGATGACGAGCGAGCGATGGTCAATGTGTTTGAGGATGCGGATGATGTTGGTGATGTGACCGCTGAACGTGCTGAGCGAT
>JAJTXU010000020.1 GCA_021462845.1 Anaerolineales bacterium | reverse complement strand
TTTGCCGCGAATTTCACTAATTCACGCGAATTTTTAAAAAATTAGCGGAAATTCGCGTAATTCGCGGCTTGGTATTGGGGTTTTGCGTAAGTCCTAAAAAAGAAATTCCGCGTTTTCAGCGCGCTTCGCGTCAGAGTCCCGATCTTGAAAGCGTAAGGTAATCAAATTTCCCTGTTACTTTTTCAGCCCTCCTGCAACATACTATTGCGCGCACACTAACACAGGAGGCTACTTGATCACACATATGGTTGAACAAACGGAAACACCCGCCGCAAGCGACCTTGCTCTGGCGCGTAATGCGCTCGCCGATGAAGATGCGTTTGCCGAACTCTATCGGCGCTATGTGCCGCGCGTCTATCGTTATCACATGGCGCACACGGGCAACGTCAACGATGCGGAGGATCTCACCTCGCAGACTTTCATTGCCGCTTTGGAGGGACTCAGATCCTATCGCGGCGACGGGTCGTTCGCGGCGTGGATATTGGGGATCGCCTCGAAGAAGCGGCTGATGTTCTTTCGCGGGCGCAAGCCTGAGGTCCCGCTGGACGACGCGCTTCATCTTCCCAGCCCCAGCCTGCCCACCGATCGGGCGGCGCATCAACGCCTGAGGCTTGAGGCACTTGCGCGCGCGCTGAAAACAATCTCCCCAGAGCGGGCGGAGGCGGTTGTCCTATCCTATTTCGGCGGGCTGTCGAATCAAGAGATCGCCGCAACGCTTCGCAAGAGCGAAGCCGCCGTCAAAATGCTCGTCTCACGCGGATTGCAAGACCTGCGCGAGCGAACCTCCCTACGAATGGAGGTGGAACTATGAACGATAAATTCACAAACGACACAAACAAAATGGATGAATGGCTGTCACAAACTGCGGAAGGAGCGAACCCCAGTTCCCAGTTCACAGCCGAGTTAGAGCAAACCTTGCGGCAGGCGCATCGCCAAAAATCGTCGCCGAGTTGGTTTCACTTCACGCGCAAACAAGCGACCGCCGCGCTCGCATGGACGGTCTCGCTCATCGTCTTTGCGCTGTTCATGAGTTGGACGATTCGACTGGTCGCGCCGACGCCAACGGAAGTACCCGCGTCGAATCAAACAGTCGCGCCTCAGCCAACAGAAGAGCCGGTCATCAACAACGAGACACAAGTCACGCCTGCGCCAAACGGCGGATACGATTGGCGCGGCACAAAGCTATATTTGAACGCGCCGCTGCCTGATGCGCCATCGCAAGCAAGCATCTATTCGCTGAAAGACGAACAGCCCGCGACGGCCGAGCAGGCTCAAGCGCTGGCAGAACAATTCGGGATTCAAGGTCAAGTGTATGTTGCAAAACATCCCGTCACCGGCGAAACGGACTATCTTCTCGTCACAGACGGCAAACAATCATTGGCGATGACCACAGACCGCTTCTTCACCTACACCGCCGATACATCGAAAGTCTTCAACGTGTTCGGAGGCAGTTACCCTCCCAACGCGGAAACGTCCATCAACGATTTCCTGCTCTCGCATGGATTGGACTTCCCACACAAAGTAACAAAAGACGGCTTGCATGGCGGCTACTCAGTGGAACCGCTCTCGCCCGACGGCTATTCGATGGGCTATGAATATTACACATCGCGCCCGATGCGCGTACTGCTCGATGAAAACGGAAATGTGATTCAAGTGGAAGCCAACCTGATGGGCTACGAGCCTGTCTCGGCGCAGACGTACAACATTATCTCCGCAGAGGAAGCGTTTCAAAAATTCATGGACGATTCCATCCCCGCCGGGAAGATCGAAAGCACAAGCTCGTCTCCGTTAGAGTCAAAACAATGGATGCGCGAGTATCCCGAAAACGAAACGATCACGATCTACGGCTACCCTTCCTCCATCCCAGCCCTTGACCCCGCGCAACCCGCCTTCATTCAAATTGACGGGTTCACCGTGAGCGGCAACACCGCCGGCATGGAAGCGCTGGATCGCAACACATTCGTCGAAGCGACGGGTCAGTTCGTCACCGTGAACGACATCAAGAAGTTCAATATCGAATCGTGGCGCGAATCGCCTTTCGCGCAAGACGGCATGGTCGGCACGCTCACTTCCGAAAACGGACAAAACATTTTACAGACTCAGGAAGGCGAACGAATCGTCCTCGAACCCGCATTGCCAGCCGATGTTCCGCTCCCATTTGAAAACGCCTTCGTGGTCGGCGTGCGGCATGGCGACGTATACGAGTGGACTCTGATTGACAATCGCATGTCCGCAGCCATGAGAGGCGGCGGTGGAGGCGGCGGACTCGGTTTCTACCAACTCAAACTCAGCGGCACGCCGGTTCCGTTCCCCGCGTCTACACCACAACCGCAAGGCGGAGGCGGAGGTGGAGGCGGCGGAGGAGACTACACCGTCCAAGCCGGCGATACTCTCACGTCTATTGCGGATGCGCACGGCGTCACCGTCGAAGAATTGATGCAGGCGAACGGGATGTCCGACACGCTCATCATGCTCGGACAGCAACTCGTCATCCCCGGCGGTACAGATCAGATTCAAGGTCCCGATATCGGAAAGCAATTCGATAACCAGCGCGGCACCATCTCGATCAACATCATCCGCAAAGCGGACGGCAGTTCGAGGACCGAATATACATTCGCAACCTTCGTGAAGGGGCAAACCTATTACCTGCAACTGACCGGCGATAATCTGGACGGACTGATGCAAGCGCAAAATCGTCCTGTAAATATTTGGGCGACCATTGAAGGCGTAAACGATAGCGGCGCATTAATCGCGCGCGTCGAACGGTTCGAGATTCCATTCCCGAATCTGCAATTCAAAATCTTACAAGGCACGCAACAGCGCATCACACTCGAAGGTCAAAGCGCGATCTTGTTCAAAGCGGAAGATGGAACAAGTTATGTTCAGTTGGCGCCGGACGGTAACATGAATATCAACATCCTCGGCAACGAAGGCGACCCGATATTACTGGAAACACTTGCGATCCCCGACGAGACGCTTGGCGGCTACCCCACTCTGCGAGTCTTCAGCGGTTCGATGGCGACCAACCCGAAAAACGGACAGCCCAGCAATCTCGTCATCACCGCCGACCAGATCAACACGTACGATGAACCAGCGGAGTCGCCCGACACATACACGCCGCCCGCGCTCATCATCGAAAAAGTCGAGTTGATGTATTACATCACCAACCCGCACTGGCAGGCAGGCGAACTCAGCGGCAGTCAGCCATACATCCAGCCGGTGTGGCGGTTCTATGGTCATTACGAAAACGGCGACGAATTCGAAGTGATCGTCCAGGCGCTCAAAGAAGAATACCTGTTGCCTGAACTTGCGCCATTCACTCCGCCCGGGTAACGGGCGCAGGCAGGCAGATCAACACGCCGTCATCGAAAGGTGATGGCGTGTTTGATTGTATAATGGACGCGCGAAAGGAATTTTCATGATCACTGCCTACCATCGCCCCAAAACTTTGGATGAAGCCCTCGCGCTTCTCGCCCAACCGAACACCGTCCCCCTCGGAGGCGGCACGCTTCTTTCTCGCGGGACGGCTGATTCAATCCATGCGGTTGACCTCCAACTCCTCGGCTTGGATTCGCTCCGCGTCAACGGTAACAGCCTCGAACTCGGCGCGACTCTTACACTGCAATCGCTCCTCGAATCGGAACACTGCCCCGAGGCATTGAAGTCCGCGCTGAAACTTGAAGCGCCGTTGAATATTCGCAACTCCGCCACAGTTGCGGGCGCGTTGGTTTCATGCGACGGAAGATCAACGTTTGCGACCGCATTACTTGCGCTTGATTCGAGACTAGAGACTAGAGACTCCGATAAAAAATCTCTAGTCTCCAGTCTCGGCGAATTCCTCCCCCTCCGCCCGCGCGGACTCATCACATCCATCACCGTTCCTCTAAACGTAAAACTCGCATTTGAATACGTCTCGCGCACGCCAGCCGACAAACCCATCGTCTGCGTCGCGCTCGCGCAATGGAATTCAGGCAGAACAAGACTCGCCGTCGGCGGCTATGGCAAAAGTCCAATGCTCGCCATGGACGGCACAGCCTCCGACGATGTCTCCACTGCCGCGCGCAACGCCTTCCACGAAGCGACGGATGATTACGGCTCCGCCGAATATCGCATGGATGTCGCTGCAACGTTGGCGAAGAGGTGCGTGGAAGTACAATAACGAAGAAAGAGACTTCGATGAACGCTCATCCAGTTACCGTTAGCGACGATCAATTGGTGTCCGAACTCTGGGCGCGGGATGTGCCTTTTTTGATGGGAGAACAAGTCAGCCCAACTCCCCAGCTCGACTCCGCGACCCTTATACAATCCCTGGCAGAGAGCAGAGATGCTCGGGTACGCATGGCATTGATACCCTTGTTCCTGCGCCATCCTCATTTTTTCAGCGACGCAAAGAAAGCGGATAAGGGGCTCTCATCGCAACCGGGTCAACTGTACCTTCGCTTTTACTATACAGCGGCATTGCTCTTGCAACGCAAATTTCGAGAGCGATTGAACAAAATCTATGGAGAACAGATGCAGTTACCCGATCTGTTCTCAAAAAAAATAGGCATAGCGCTGGAATCAAATCCAAATCACGCGCTCGCTAGATTGGCGCAACAACATCAAGTCTTAAGCGACCAGTATATTAACTGGCTTGAAACTTACGAACATGGCGCAGAACGCCTGGTTAAGTACATGGAAAAATTTAAATGAGGCAAGTGTCTAAGCAGGCTATCCAGGATTTTCTCCAACAATTGGGAGCGCGTTACCCCAAACCAGCGACTCTTCATCTGCTTGGCGGCAGCGCATTAATCCTTCTCGGAAGTTCGCGAGAAACGCTCGACATTGATTATGTAGGCGACGACCTGCAAAAAGACAACTTTCAACTTGTCATCGAAGAAGTTGCAAACGAGATGGGACTGGATACAGAACCAGTTCCCATCGAGCGATTCGTGCCTCTGCCGGAAGGCAACGAGCAACGCGGTATTCATATCGGTCAATTTGGAAACGTTGATGTCTTCATTTTCGATCCGTACAGCATCGCGCTCAGCAAGTTGGATCGAGGCAGCGACCGTGATTTGGATGATATCGTTTTCCTGATACAACACAACCAGATCAGCGCAGTTGAATTGGAACGCATACTCGCCGACGCCCTGCCTCAGGCGGGCAAATTCGATTTCAATCCCGATATTCTGGCTCATCTGCAAGAGTTGAAGAAACGATTGATATAAAATCGTATCCACGCCCTATGACCGCCATCCCTCACTCCCTCGCCCCGTTCTTTCAGGAATACGACATCGCCACACTCGTCCCTGAAAGAGATTCGCACACCATCATCGAACGCGTGTTGCAATTCGGCAACCGCGCCGAGATCAAATGGCTGTTCACGGTCTATTCGCGGGAACAAATTATTTTATGGATCAACCGTTTTGGAAATGAAAGGCTCCCCCAGCCTCATCTCAACTTCTGGAAACTCGTCCTGGGCTTCGAATAATGACGGCGCTATTTTGGAATACTGTTACAGAAGACATGCGAGACGTCCTGCGCGAGTTCTTCAACAGCACAATAGGAGGCAAGTTTTATCTCGCGGGCGGCACCGCGCTTTCGCTTCAACTGGGGCGCCGCCGGTCTGTTGACCTCGATCTCTTCTCGCCGACCGAAGATATCCCTTCCATACGTGTCCGCCTTGAAGAGTCGCTCTCCGCGCTGAAGCCCGAATTATCGGATGCGTCTTGGGGCAATCTGGTTTTTACTGCAAAAAATGTTCGAATTGGATTCTTCGGATACGGATATGCACTGTTAAAGCCGCTGGTGGAGGACGAAAATCTCCGTATGGCATCCATCGAAGATATTGCCCTGATGAAAATGGACGCCTTGCTTTCAAGGGCAAATCGCAAAGATTTTTATGATCTGTATTTTATTTCGCAGAAAGTTTCCTTACAAAGCCTGCTTGAGCTTGCTCCCAAAAAATATCCGTCCGTGCGCGACTTTGAGGTTCAAGTTACAAAACGTCTCGTTTATTTCGAGAGCGCTGACCATGATCCCGACCCGATGCTCTTACAATCCGTATCTTGGGATACCGTGAAGAATTACTTTACCGAAGAAGCCAAATCCATCGAGCAGAGTTGGCTGAAATGACCATCCCTCTCAACCAGATCCTCCACGGCGACTGCGTCGAGATTCTCAAAACACTCTCCGCGAACTCGGTGGATGTCATCTTCGCCGACCCGCCGTATAACCTGCAACTCCGCAATGACCTGTATCGTCCCAACCTGAGCAAAGTGGATGCGGTGAACGATGGCTGGGACAAGTTCGAGGATTTCAAAGCGTACGACAAGTTCACGCGCGATTGGCTGAGCGCGAGTCAACGCGTGTTGAAAGACACCGGCACGCTCTGGGTTATCGGCACGTATCACAACATCTACCGCATCGGCGCGATCATGCAAGATTTGGGTTTTTGGATTCTCAACGACCTGTTGTGGATCAAAGACAACCCTATGCCAAATTTCCGCGGCGTTCGTTTTACCAACGCGCACGAGACAATGATCTGGGCGCAGAAGAAAAAAGGCGCAAAGTACACGTTCAACCATCACGCCATGAAAGCCCTCAACGAGGATTTGCAAATGCGCTCCGACTGGCGGCATTGGGAACTTCCGCTGGTCAGGGGCAAACAGCGCGTCAAACATAACGGGACGAAAGCACACTCGACTCAGAAGCCCGAGGCATTACTCTACCGGGTCATCCTCGCTTCTTCTCAACGGGGCGACTTGATCCTTGATCCCTTCTTCGGCTCTGGCACCACCGGCGCGGTCGCGAAGAAACTCGGTCGTAACTGGATCGGCATCGAACGCGACAAGAAGTACATCAAGGTCGCGCAACAACGCATTGACGCGGTCCTCTCCTCTCCGGCGGAGGTGTTGATCCTTTCCGAGAAACGCAAGCAAACGCGCATCCCATTTGGGACATTGCTCGAAAACGGATTGTTGAACCCCGGGCAAACGCTGTATTTTGCAAAGAACGGCAAGAAGGCAAAAGTCCTCGCCAACGGACACATCAAGTGCGGCGAGGTCACTGGCTCGATTCACTTTGTGGCAAAATCCCTGATGAACGGCGCCCCCGTCAACGGCTGGGATGTGTGGTTCTACAAAGATGAAAACGGGAATAAAATTGTGATTGATGAATTAAGAAAAAGTATCAGGTCAAAGGTTGAAAGTCAAAGGTCATAATTTCAACCAACGACCTTCGACCTTTGACTTTCGACTTTCCACTTTCAACCTTCAACTCGCGAGGAGCAAACATGAACGTCACCCTCACCATCAACTCAAACAAACACGAAATTGATTGCGCGCCCTCAGAAACATTACTCTCCGCCGTACGCAGACTCGGCTACTACGGCGTCAAGTTCGGCGATGAGGGCGGGCTGAGCGGCGCGGACACGGTTCTGCTGGACGGCAAACCCGTCAACGCGGGGTCTATGCTCGCGGCGCAAGCGGAGGGACATCTCGTCGTCACGATCGAAGCGTTGGGCGAACATCCCGATCAAGGGTGGAAAAAGACCGATGGCTTGAATCCGCTTCAACAGGCGTTCGTTGAATCGGGCGCCATCCAATGCGGATTTTGCACGCCCGCGCAAATCCTTGCGGCGAAGGCACTGCTGGAAACGAATCCGAATCCGAGTGAAGAGGAAGTGCGCGAGGCGATCAGCGGCGTGTTGTGCCGATGCACGGGTTATCTCAAACCTGTGCAAGCCGTGTTGAAAGCGGCGGCGGTGATGCGCGGCGACGAACCGATTCGAGTGGACACGATCAACTGGGATTTCGGCGCGCCGCGAACCGATTCATCATCGCCGTCTGGATTTGATTCGCCGCAACTCGCTGGCGTGATGACGCGCCCGAAGGTTGTGGTGACGCCTGAATCGCAAACTTGGCAAACCGTTGGCAAGCCCGAGAAAAAAGTGGACGCGGTCAAACTCGTGCAGGGCAAGCCCGCTTTCACTGCGGACATGGACGCGCGCGGCATGTTGTATGCGAAAGTGTTGCATTCGCCGCACGCGCACGCGCTCATCAAAAAAATTGACGCGAGCAAAGCCAGAGAATTGAAGGGCGTCGCGGCTGTGCTTACGTTTCAAGATATTCCGCGCGTGGTGTATTCAACGGCGGGACAATCCGATCCGATCCCCGGTCCGCTCGATACGTTTTCACTCGATCACAAAGTCCGCTTCGTCGGCGACCGCGTCGCGTTGGTTGCGGCAGAGACTCCTGAAATTGCAGAGAAGGCATTGACGCTGATCGAAGTGGAATACGAAGTTCTGGATTCCATCCTCGACTCGCGCGAGGCGATGAAACCCGACGCGATTCGAATCCACGACGAGCCTGAGTACGTCAATTTTGCCGACTCGAACCCCGAAAAGAATCTCGCCGCGCACATCCGCATTGACATCGGCGACGTGGAAAAAGGATTCAAAGAAGCGGATGAAATCTTCGAAGCGGAATACGAAGTGCCAAAAGTCCAGCAAGTTTCCATCGAGCCGCATGTGTGCGTCACGTATTGGGATGAAGATGATCGTTTGGTGATTCGCACGTCCACGCAAGTTCCGTTCCATGTGCGGAGGATGCTCGCGCCTGTGCTGAATTTGCCCGTCAAGCGAATCCGCGTGGTCAAGCCGCGCATCGGCGGCGGATTCGGTGGCAAGCAGGAAGTGCTGATGGAAGATGTCCCCGCGCATCTCACGATTGCAACGAAGCAACCCGTCATCTACGAGTACACACGCGAGGAGGAATTTATCGCGGCGCGATCAAGGCATCCAATGCGAGTCAAGATGAAGACGGGAGTGAAGCGAGACGGTACGATCACAGCCAACGCGATGTACGCGTTATCCGACACGGGCGCGTATGGCTGTCACGCGCTCACCGTCACAGGCAACACGGGTCACAAAGCGATGGCGTTGTACGTCGGCGACGGCGACTATCGAAAGAGTCCGAACATCCAATTTTATGCGGACGTGGTGTACACCAACACGCCGCCCGCAGGCGCGTTCCGCGGCTACGGCGTGCCGCAGGGATATTGGCCCGTCGAACGTCACATGGAAAAGATCGCCCGCGCGTTGAACCTCGACCCGATTGACTTCCGTTTGAAAAATACGATTCGCCCCGGCGAGTATCATCCGTTCTCCACCGCATGGAACGAAGGACGCGAGCCGCGACCTGAGATCGTCCAGACCGTTGGGTTGGAACAATGTGTCGCGCAAGGCAGAGCCGCGATTGCATGGGATGATAAATATGGAAATGAATCGTGGCGCGTAGGACAAATTGCCAATTTGTCCCACAAACGTAAAGGCATCGGCATCGCGATGGTGATGCAAGGCACAGCGATTCCCTACCTCGATATGGGCGGCGCATCCATCAAGATGAACGACGATGGATCATTCAACATGCTCGTCGGCGCGACAGATCTCGGCACAGGCTCAGATACCGTCCTCGCGCAAATGGCGGCGGAGGTACTCGGAGTTCCGCTTGAAGATATGATCTGCTATTCATCAGACACAGACTTCACGCCGTTTGATAAAGGCGCGTATGCTTCGTCAACGACTTACATCTCTGGCGCGGCGGCGGTGAAAGCGGCGAACGTTGTTGCGGAACGAATCAAAGTCCGCGCGGCGATGATGTTGAATGCAGGTAAACAGGTAGACAAGGAAACAAGTACACACGTATACAAAGAGGAGGAAATTCGTCTCGAAAACAGAATGGCGATTGCCCCCGATGGAAAAACAATTTCATTCGCTGAGATCGCTTTGCACTCCCTCCACAAGGATCAACAAGAGCAGATCATGGGAGTCGCGTCGTATGTTTCGCCAGTCTCTCCCCCTCCATTTGCCGCTCAGTTCGCCGAAGTGACGGTGGATACGGAAACAGGCGCGGTCACCGTAGACAAACTCGTGATGGCGGTTGACTCGGGCGTGATCGTGAATCCGCTCACCGCGTCGGGACAAATTGAAGGTGGCATGACCCAAGCCCTCGGTTACGCAGTCTGCGAAGAGATGCGCTACGACGACAAAGGCGACGCCATCGAACGCGACCTTGACCGTTATCATATCTTCCGCGCCGATGAAATGCCCGAACTCGAAACGATCTTCGTCGAGACCTTCGAGCCGAGTCACCCGTTCGGAGTCAAAGCCGTCGCCGAGATCCCCATGGACGGGGTTGCGCCCGCGGTAGGCAACGCCATCCTCGACGCCATCGGCGTGAACGTGGATGCGATCCCAACCACGCCTGAACGCGTGTGGCGGGCGATGAAGAAGTAATGGAATTTCAAGAGATCATTCAACGAGCGGCTGAAGTCCGCGCCAAGTATGCCCTGCTTGAACAGAAGCAATACGGCGCAGAATGGTCAACCGAGGAACTTGCGCTAGGCTTCGTCGGCGACGTTGGCGACTTGACCAAATTGATCGTAGCGTTACAAGGCAAGCGCAAAATATCAGAAGCGCACGACAAACTCGCGCACGAACTCGCAGATTGCCTTTGGTCTGTTATCATTCTGGCAAAGGCGCATCACGTTGACCTCGAATCAGCATTCATGAAAACTATGGACGATCTCGACGAGCATATCAACAAGTTGCTAACTGGCGATGAAGGCGAGGGTATAATTAAGCCACAAACAATTGCGAGGTATTCAAAATGACCTTCAAAAGAATCACCACCAATCCTGACGTGTTTAACGGCAAACCCTGCATCCGCAACTTGAGATTCCCCGTCTCTCGCTTGCTCGGTCTGCTTGCATCGGGCGAAACTCGCGATTCCGTCCTCAAGGCTTACCCCTATCTTGAATCGGAAGACATTGATGAAGCCCTGATGTACGCGGCGTCGCTGGCGGAAGAAGAAGTCATCGAATTTGCCTAAAGGAGCCCGCCTTACGCGGTTACTTCCCCTCATCCCCAACCCTTCTCCCAAAGGGAGAAGGGAGTCTCCTCTCCACTAAAAAACCATGAGTAAAACCTTCGTCATCGGGCACGTCAACCCCGACACCGACTCCATTGCCTCCGCCATGGGCTACGCATGGCTTCTGCGCGAACGCGATGGCGCGGAAGCGGTTGCGGCGCGCGCGGGCGCGTTGAATCCGCAATCGGCGTGGCTACTCAAACAATTGAAACTCGACCCGCCCGTCCTGCTCACCGACGCGTCGCCGCGCTTCGAATCGGTCATGCAAAGACTCGACAGCCTGCGCCCCGATGCGCAACTCGGTCTCGCATGGACCCTCGCCAGCAAGACCGGCGGCGTCGCGCCGGTTGTAGATGAAGACGGCAAACCCTTCGGTTTGATCAACGGGTTTAGCCTGTTCAAATATTTCACACAAATACTCGGTCCGCGCCCCGGCGATACGACCGTGCGAGAGATGATGTCGGCGCCGTGCAAAGACGCGGCAGATCCAAACGTGCCGAAGTTCCCCGCCAGCGGTCACATCCGCGATTTTCTCAACCGCATCCTGCGCGACGAAACCGACGAGTATTGGGTGGTGGATGAAGGCGGTTTATATCTCGGCATTGCCCGTCAACGCGAAATTCTCAACCCGCCCCGCTTGAAAATAATTTTAGTGGATCACAACGAGCCGCGTCAGGCGATCGCCGCGCTGGAGGAAGCCGAACTGCTCGAAATTCTGGATCACCACCGCCTCGGCAACCCGCACACCCACACTCCGATTCGTTTCAAAGTGGATATCGTCGGCTCGACCTCGACTCTCGTCTCCGAACAGACGGCGGAAGCGGGACTCTCGATGCCGCCCAGCCTCGCCGGCGCGCTTCTCGCGGGACTTCTATCTGACACGCTCATCTTGACCTCTCCCACCACCACACAGCGCGACAAAGACGCCGCCGAAAGACTCTCGCGCTGGGCGTTCGTCGGCGGGAGTCCGCTCAAAGGCGAGACGATCGAATCGTTCGGCAAAGCCTTGCTCTCCGCGGGCGCCGGTCTCTCGAACCGCGATCCGAGCGAGATCGTCAGCACCGACGTCAAACAATACGAAGCGGGCGGATTCAAACTCGCCATCGCGCAAGCCGAAGTGACCGATCTTCTGCAACTTGCCGAACATCTTGCTCCTCTCACAAAGGCATTGGATGAACTGAAAGACAAGCACGGGCTCGACTTTGCCATGCTCCTCATCACCGACGTTGTGCGCGGCTCGAGCCGACTCATCGTCACTCCCAACGCCCCGCCCATCCTCCGCGACCTGCCCTACCCTCCGCTCGCCGATGGCACGCGCGACGCGCAGGGAGTAGTTTCGAGGAAAAAGCAATTGTTGCCAGTGGTGTTGGGATTGTTGGAGTGACAGATCAGCATGTATAAAGCCAAATCTGTAAAAGGAGAAAGAAAATATGGCAACGGTAGATTTAAATCACGTTCTTACATTTGTGCCGCAAGTGCTGCAATTGAATCAAAAAAATATCTGGTTATCCTACGATGAAGATGCGGATGTGCTGTACGTCAACTTCAAGAAACCCAGTCATGCGGACGATTCTGAACTACTAGACAACGATGTAGTTGTGCGCTATGAAAACGAAGAGATGGTCGGGATGACCATCATGAACGCCAGCAAGAAGATCGCGACAAAGTAAGGGAAACGCTGGCAGACGCATCGCGCGACGCGCAAGGCGTAGTTTCGAGGAAGAAGCAGTTACTGCCTGTAGTGTTGGGATTGCTGGAATAGATGAAGTACAATAATCAACAAAGGAAGATGCAATGTTTGAACTTGCCACAAAAGTGAAACCAACCGGTTTCCCGTCTGTAGCGCAAACGTTACCGCAGGCTGTTGATCGCATTGCGTCTGCTCTCCAGCCGGAGAAAATCATACTGTTTGGTTCTTACGCGGAGGGCAACCCCACCCCAGATAGCGATATTGACCTGCTTGTCATCACAGATGGCAATCCCAAAGAAAAATATCGGGAAATCTCGATGCTACTCTATCCGCGTCAATTCCCTGTGGATATCATCGTGAAGACGCCCAAAGAAGTGGAAGAGGCGCTTAGAGGCGGCAAAGACAATAGCTTCTTCATTCGAGAAATCATCAAAAAAGGCAAAGTTCTTTATGACAGACATAAATGAACTGAAATCCTGGATCGCGCAAGCGGAGGAAGACTTCACGGCATCGAAAGCGCTTTTTAGACTCAAAAAACCGTTGCTATCAGGAACATGCTTTCACGCGCAACAAAGCGCGGAGAAATACCTCAAAGCATTGTTGATCTTCAAGGATAAAGATTTTCCCAAAACACACGACCTTCCCGCTCTGAATACCATGTGTAACAAGGCGGGAATCATCACCGGGCTCGACTTGCAACAAATGATCGATCTAACCGAATATGCGGTGCGACGGAGATACCCGGGCAATCAGCCAACTCGCAGTGAGGCGAAGGAAGCAATACAAATTGCGGGGAACGTTCGACGATTTGCTCGTTCATTTCTTGGGCTGAAAAAGTGACCTCAATCTTCCAAGCCCTTTCAGAACTCGAAAAAAATAACGAATCCGCCGCGCTATGCACGGTGACTAAAAGCGAAGGCTCGACGCCGCGCCATGTGGGGAGCAAAATGCTGGTGTACCCGGATGGCAAATTCATCGGCACGGTCGGCGGCGGGGATTTGGAACACCGCGTCCTCGACGAGGCGTGGATGGCGATCAGCGACGGCAAGCCGCGCACAATTACATACAACCTTGTTAATCCCAAGCGCGGCGACCCGGGTGTGTGCGGCGGAACTGTGGAGGTGTTTGTGGAACCGATTCTTCCTCCCGCGATGATCGTCGTCATCGGCGGCGGGCATGTGGGCAAGGCAGTCGTCCATTTGGCGAAGTGGCTGGGATTTCGAGTGGCGGTCAGCGATGATCGCGCGGAGTTTTGCAACCCCGAATCTGTGCCGGGGGCTGACGCGTATTACCCAGTTCCAATGGCGGAGTTGCCGAGTCAGCTGAAGATGACGCGCCAAACTTTCCTAGTGGTAACCAGCCGAGGGTCCGGAGTGGACGCGGCGGGTCTGCCTCCGCTTCTCGAATCGAAGGCGGCATACGTCGGTGTGATCGGCTCGAAACGAAGATGGCTGACGACGGTCAAGGCGTTGAAAGGAAAAGGCGTGTCCGATGAATTGATCGCGCGAGTCCATTCGCCGATGGGCTTGGAGTTGAACGCCGAAACGCCGGAGGAGATCGCGGTGAGCATCATGGCGGAGATTTTGATGCTGCGCGATAAGGGGACGGGAAAACAGATGAAAGATTGATATAGACCTGACAGGTTTTTGAAACCTGTCAGGTCTTTTCTCGTAGAATAGAATATAATCAAAAACAACGCTCTTCAAAAGGAGAAAATCATGGCTAGAATTTTTGACGTTATCGAATACCCAAATGAAATGCGAGACGAGATCGTCCATCGCTTCCCCGAGACGGGCATCGGCGACTATCGCATCGGCTCGCAAGTGATCGTGCGCGAGTCGCAGGCGGCGGTGTTCTTCCGCGACGGCAACGCGCTGGATGTGTTCGGCGCAGGCAGGCACACCATCGCCACTGCGAACATCCCCAAGTTGATTGACTGGATCGGCAAGGCGTTCAACGACCGCACGCCGTTCCCCGCGGAAGTGTATTTTGTATCGCTCAAAGAATTTGCGAATGAAAAATGGGGCACGCCGCAACCGATCATCGTCCGCAATCCCGGCATGGGACTCGGCGTCGCGTTGTTGCAGGGATTTGGAACATATTCATTCCAAGTGAAAGACCCGCAACAGTTCGTGACACAAGTTGTCGGCGCGCAAGGTTCGTATCGCACTGCGGATATCGAAGAACGTTTGAAGACCATGTTGCTCTCGAAATTGCAGGATGCGCTTGGCGAGACGACAGCCGCGAAAAGCGTCGTGGACTTGATCGGGTTGACCGAAGAGATCGGCGCGGCGGTCCGCGCGAAGGCGCAGGATGATTTCGATGCGCTCGGCATTGCGCTCAAGAGTTTCTACATCGGCAACTTGAAACCTTCGAGCAAGTCGGCGCAGGAGTTGCGCGATATGGGCATGCTCGATATGGCAACCTACACCCAACTGCAAGCCGCGGACGCGATGCGCGACGCCGCGCAAAACGAAGGCGGCGGCGCAGGTCTCACCGCTGGGATCGGCGCAGGCATGGGCATCGGCAACATTATGGGACAGGCTCTGCAAGGCGGATTCCAAAATGCCGCGCCCGGCGGCGGAGCCACTGGCGGCGCAAAGATGCCGGACATTATGACCCCCGCAGAAGCCGCACAGTTCATGAAAGTGACCGAAGCGGATATCCTCGAGGCGATCAACGATAAGAGCCTGAAAGCCAAGAAGGTCGGCAAGGCGTTCCGCATCAGCAAAGAAGCGCTCGAAGCGTTTATGAATAGTTAGTTACTGCGTATTGCGTACTTCGTAATTCGTGATGAACAAAAAGACTCTCCGCGTGGGGAGTCTTTTTGTTTTGCCATTTGTTGTTGTTCAAGAATCGCAACATAAATGTTGCGGTACGATGCGGTTTTACTCCAAATCGCTCAACACGTCTGAGATCGAATTTAGCACGTCGCTTGCCATCACCGATGCGGTTGTGCCGAGATCGTCTGCGGCGTAGAGACCCGCTTGCGCGTGGATCCATGCGCCGGCGACTGCCGCGTCGTAGGCATCCAGTCCCTGTGCGCGCAAGCCAACGATGAGACCGGCGAGCACATCGCCTGTCCCTGCGCGGGCTAACGCGGGTGACGCAACCGGGATGATCGTCGTTCGTCCATCGGGTGACGCAATCACAGTGAACGCGCCTTTCAAGACGACAACATGCCCCCATTCATTTGCAAATTTATTTGCGATTGCTTGCCTGTCCTCTTGAATTTCTTCTTTCGATAACCCGGTCAACGCGGACATTTCGCCGGGGTGCGGAGTCAAAATTGACAGCGCGGGTAATTTCGTTTGCCAGTCCTTGATCTGCGCGAGCAGGCGCAAGCCATCCGCATCAACGACCATCGGAGGCAAAGAATTTTTCTCCGCTTCTTTTGAATCTCTTTCTTCGTGCACAAAGCCGATCGCAGGTTTTCGCTTCGCGGGCGTTGATTTCCCAGCCAACAGATTTTCGATGAACTCTTTCGTCGCGCTTTCCGTTCCCAAGCCGGGACCGATCAACAATGCCGTTGCACGTTCGATATTTTTCAACAACACTTCGGATGCGCTGGATGAGATCACGCCGGTGGAGTGCGGGAGCAAAACCCACGTCGCTTCGGGAAGCTGACCCGCGACTGCCGCGTGAATGGACGCGGGTATCGCCAGTTGAACGAGTCCCGTTCCCGCGCGATACGCCGCCTCTCCGGCAAGGACGACTGCCCCGGTGTAGTTGACGGATCCCGCCGCGACGAGAGCCGTGCCAAACGTCCCTTTGTGTGAATCGAGCGCGCGCTCCGGCAGAAGAGCGGAGACAGAATCTTCATCCGCTACTTCGGTTTGCAAATTTTTGAGCGAGGACAGATCAACGGGCAAGCCGATGTCCACGACTTTCAACTCGCCAACATACTCGAACGCGGGTAGTTTCAACAATCCCTGCTTGACCGCCGCCATCGTGACGGTCAGATCAGCATGAATCGTTTCATCCGCGACTTCGCCCGAATCGCAATCCACACCGGATGGACAATCTACGGCGATAACAAGCGGCGATTCGTCGAGGCTATCCAGCAAGTCATTGACTTCGGAAAGCGTTTCGGCAACTTCTTTTTTCAATGGCAATTTAATTCCCGTGCCAAGAACGCCATCGAGGAGTGCGTCGGCGGTTTCGAGAGATTCGGCAAGTTGCTCGAACGCATCATCGCCTGAAAAAATATTCCCACCCACATCAACAAATTGTTTAACAAGATCATCTTTCTTGCGTTTGACGAGGTACGCGCTCGCCTTACAGCCTTCTTCGGCAAGGGCGGTTAGCGCAACGAGGGCATCTCCGCCGTTGTTACCGGGACCAACCAAACCGACAATTTCAAGTTGGTCATCGTCAATGAAAAGATCGGCGACAACATCCGCCAGTCCTTGACCGGCGTTTTGCATCATTTGATCATAGGTCAAGCCTTTCGAATCGGCTTCTTTTTCGATGGCTTGCATTTGCGAGACAGTGACAAGTTTCATGGTTGCTCCAAGTGACAGGCAGATTGTACTGCAAAGCCAAGGCGCAAACAAAGTTGGCGTATGACGCTCTAACAAAAGTCAAGTCCGATCAATCCCCTATGCTATACTTTTGGAATCCTACACGATGGCGAAACGACCATGAGCGAAAACACGCAAAAAATGCTGGCATTGGAGGGAATCCGAGGCATCGCCGCACTGGTGGTAATTTTCGACCACCTGCATCTCGCGTTTTTTGTGGAAACAGATCAGACTATTGCGTCCTATCTAAATACTCACTTTCCATTCCTAATCTCGAAGGCGGGACAATACTTTGTCACCGGGTTGCACGATGGAAACTTCGCTGTCTGGGTCTTTTGGGTCATGTCGGCATTCGTGCTCAGTAGGAAATATTTTCAACTCACAAAGGCGAATCGCGATCTCGATAGCGCTGAATATCTGACGAGGAGCGTGATCAAAAGATATCCGAGATTGTTCGTCCCAATTTTTGCTTCGGTTTTGTTTGCTTTCATTATCCTCTCCGCAGGCTGGATGACGAACAACGACCTAGGTGAACGACTGGGGACTCACACAAGCCAAGGGTGGCTATTTACCTTCTACGAGTTTGAGCCTTCGCTGACGCAGGCAATCAAGTCAGCCGTATGGGATACATTCTTCGATTTCAACCGCGACACAACGTACAATACCGTCCTATGGACAATGCAACCTGAGTTTTTCGGCTCGCTCTTTCTATTTGGTTTCCTCAGCCTTGTAGGCAACAAAACGATTCGTTGGTTTGTTTATCCGATCATCGTTCTAATACTTTACTTCAAAGAACTGCACTGGCTGAATGCTTTCTTGCTAGGCATCGTACTGTGCGATCTTTATGAAAACACGGATGTTTTCACAAAAGCGGGAAGCGCCCTCAAAGCGGGCTGGCTTCAAGCGCTATTCGGACTTGGCATCATGGTGCTGATCGGCGCCCCAAATTATGGCGGCGTTTTTCACCTTATCATAGCAGTCGTATTAATTTTTCTTGCACTATCCACGAAGGGGGTTGCTGGTGTTTTCTCAGCCAGATTGCCCGTTTATCTGGGAAAAATTTCGTTCTCGCTTTATCTGATCCATGTCCCTATCTTGTGCAGCGCCACAGGATTCATTTACAGAAATATCGAAAGTCATATAGGCTATCCAGTCTCAGCAATAACAACTTCCGCCGCCACGATCGTGATTTGCATATTTGCCGCCGATATCTTTTACAAAATCGCCGATCAACAAGGGATCAATCTGGGCAGGAAACTATCAGACAGCCTGAACAGGACGTCTGAAAAACACGCATAGAGATCAGCGCGTCCACATTCCCATACATTCATGAGCGATGACACTTGTCGAATTGCAGAAAATAGTCTATCCTTGCGAAACTGAGATGAACGGTTCATCTCAAATCCATTCTTAATTCTCTTGGAGGAGAACATGAAGAATCTTTACAAAGTGTTAGTCGTTGGCATCGTTGCCGCATTCGCGCTGACAGCGTGCGGAGGCGGAGGCGGCGCTCAAGCGGATGATTTGCTGGGCGCGATCAAACAGCGCGGCTACATCCTCGTTTCGACCGACCCGAACTACGAACCACAATCGTTTTTGAACACCGAAGGCAAACGACCCGCCGATTCGAAATGCCCATCCGACGCGTTGACCACTGCCGAAATGCAAGGCTTTGATGTGGATGCCGCCATCGCCATCGGCGACGCGCTCGGCGTGGAAACCTGCTTCGCCACCCCGTCATGGGACACGATCACCGCTGGTTCCTGGGCTGACAAGTGGGATGTGAGCGTTGGCTCGATGACCGTCACCACCGCCCGCCAGGAAGTCCTCGACTTCAGCGTGCCGTACTATTACACCCCGGCAGTTGTCGCAGTACGCGCCGATGCGGGCATCTCGTCCCTCGCCGATCTCGAGGGGCAGGCTCTCTGCGTTGGCACCGCCACCACCTACGAATCGTGGCTCAATCACGATATGGCTGGTTTGGGTTTACCTGAAGCCTCCATTTACGCCGAAGCGCCGAACGTAACGGTTGTTCCGCTCGAGACCGACCAGGAATGCGCCCAAGCCATTGCCGCCGGTCGTGAGGATTTCATTGGCTACGTTACGTCTGAAACCGTTGTGGATGCGAATATCGCTGAAGGATTCCCGGTCGTCAAGCTCGGCTCCCCAGTGTTCTCGGAGGATCTCGCCGCAGCGTTCGACAAAACCTCCAGCCTGCCTGCCGCCACTCTTCTCGCCGAAGTAAATAAAGTCTTCACACAGATGCACGGAGACGGCAAACTCTCAGAACTCTCGCTCAAATGGTTCGATATTGATCTGACTCAGGCTCCCAATTAGTTCCTTGCTCGAACGGGAAGCGGAATTCACCGCTTCCCGTTCGCTTAGTATTGCATACGCGTAACAAAATCACGGCAAATTTGATCACAGCTAGTCGGCGCAGGTATTATTGAAAGAGATTGTCATGAAAACCGACTCCACCATCGCCCATTCTCACACGCACCCTACTACGCAAGCCGAACTACTTATTCAAGCCCAGCAAAGGAAAAAACGGGGCTTTCGCATGGGCGTCGGCGCGACATGGGGAATGTTGTTGCTGGTCTTGATCTTTTTGTTCAGCGGCCAGAACATTCTGGGTTTTCAAACCATTAAACTCGATGGCGAGTTTATGAGGAAAAACCTTGGGTTTATCGGCTCCGGTCTCGGGGAAACCCTTCTCATTTCTTCATCATCCATTCTATTAGCAATCTTCCTGGCATTACTGGCGGCGCTTGGAAGACTTTCCACATTTCCGCCTATCTACGCCCTGAGCACATTTTACGTTTCATTGATTCGCGGCACGCCGTTATACCTACAGATCTTTTTCTTTTTCCTGGCGCTCCCGCAATTAGGCGTTAACTTAAGCGGCTTTACGGCTGGCGTATTCGCGCTCGGATTGAACTACGGCGCATACATGAGCGAAACCTTCCGCGCCGGGCTGGCATCTGTAAGCAAAGGGCAACGCGAAGCCGCCGCCGCGATCGGCATGACGCCCGGGCAGACCATGCGCCGCGTCGTCTTGCCGCAAGCCTTGCGGTTTGCCATCCCGCCAATGGGCAACGATTTTATCTCGATGACGAAAGACTCGGCGCTCGTCGCCGCGACTGGCTTCGTCCACGAGGTGATGTGGCGCGCAGTCAAGGTAGGGCGGGCGCAATTCAATAATCTGGAAGCCTTGCTGATGGCGGCTATTTTTTACTGGATGATGACCTTGATCCTGACATTCTTCCAAACACGGCTGGAAGCGCGTCTTGCCAAAGGGGATCGCTAAATGGCGCCCATTGTGCAAATCTCCAATCTCGATAAATATTTCGGGCGTTTGCATGTGCTAAAGAATATCTCGCTCGACGTGCAACCGCGCGAGGTGGTCTGCCTCATTGGGCGAAGCGGCTCTGGAAAAAGCACCTTGCTTCGATGTGTCAACTTCCTTGAAGAGCCCTCCAATGGAAGCATACAAGTCGATGGGGTTATCGTCGAAAGTCACGGGCGCGGAAAAGAACATCGCCAACTGATCCACGATGTGCGGCTTAAAACGGGCATGGTATTTCAAGAGTTCAACCTCTTCCCGCACATGACCGTATTAGAAAATGTCATCGAGGGACCCGTCACCGTCAAAGGCATGAACCGCGCCGAAGCGATTGCGCTCGGCGAGGAAAATCTCGACAGCGTGGGCATGTTATTCAAAAAAGACGAATACCCGATGCGTCTCTCCGGCGGGCAAAAACAACGCGTGGCAATCGCCCGCGCGCTCACTATGCAGCCTCGCGTCATGTTGTTCGATGAACCCACCTCCGCGCTCGACCCCGAACTCATCGGCGAAGTGTTGAACGTGATGAAAAAGGTCGCCAAAGACGGCATGACCATGCTCGTGGTCACGCACGAAATGGGATTCGCGCGCGAAGTAGCAGACCGGGTGCTCGTGTTGGGAGAGGGCGAAATCATCGAAGACGCAAAACCATCCACATTGTTCAGCAAGCCGAAGGACCCGCGCACCAAAGCCTTGATCGACCGCTATCGCACCGGGGGACGATAATTTGCTCCTCGCCGTCACGCGCGATGTCAGTCCGCGTTTCAACGAGTGCGAGATCACCCACATCGAGCGCGCCCCCATCCACGTGGGAACCGCCCGAACACAACACCACGAATACATTCAAGCCCTGAAAGAACTCGGATGCGCGGTTCTGGAATTACCCGCCGAAACGGATTTGCCCGATTCGGTCTTCGTCGAAGATACGGCGGTCATCCTGCGGGAAGTTGCGATTCTCACCCGACCCGGGGCTGATTCGCGGAAACCTGAGACCGAATCCATCGCCCGAGCCCTTGCCCCCTACCGCGAGATCGTCCGCATCCAGCCCCCCGCCACCGTGGACGGAGGCGATGTGCTTGTGCTGGGGAAAAATATATTCGTGGGCATGTCCACACGCAGTAATACTTCCGCGCTAATCCAAATGAATCAACTGCTTGGAAAATACGGATACAAAACACAAGGCGTGGAACTGCGCGATTGCCTGCACCTCAAAAGCGCCGTCACGCGCGTGGACGATAACAACACGCTGCTCATCAATCGCAACTGGGTGGATGTTGAAACCTTCGACGGCTACGAGTTGATTGAGATTGACTCATCCGAGCCGTTCGCCGCAAATTGTTTGCCGATCAACGGCTCGATCATTTTTCCGACAGCCTTCCCCAAGACCACGACAAAACTTGAAGCGAGAGGCTATCAAGTCAAGCCTGTGGTTATGGATGAGTTGACAAAAGCTGAAGGCGCGGTGACCTGTTGCAGTTTGATCGTGTCTTGAGAGCGAAGCGCCGTCGGCGCGGGAGAGGATTCCTAATTGCGACCAGCCTCACCCTGCGAATGAAGCGGGGCTCGTTATCCAAATCTGCTTGCAGGACTTATACTTGACGTCAACCCGCTCGACCTATCACGCGAGGAAGTCATGTTGACCCAAATCTTTCCCCTGCCCAAATTCGAAGATGAAGAGTTGACGCGCTCCGCAATCCAGTTACGGACTGTCACGCTTGCCATGTTCGCGATCACCACCCTCTTTATTGTGATGTGGTCGTTCTTCGTGCCTCAGGCTGTGTTTCGCAGCGTTTATACGCTGCCGATTTACCCGTTATGCCTCTGGCTGTTATTTCTGATCCGCAAAGGCAAGGTCAAACTTGCGGGGAGCGTGTTGGTGGCGGGCGTTTGGATTGTGTTATTTTTCGCCGCGGCATTCAACGGCGGCGTGCTGGCGCCCGGGTATAGCGGGTTGCTCATCACCATCCTCGCCGCTGGAATTTTTATCGGGCGCGAGTGGGCAAATCGAGTTGCGTTGATCAGCGTGATCGGCGGCGGCGCCTTTGTTTATCTTGAAAGGCAGGGCATTCTGCAAGCGATAAACGAAGTTGCAAACCCTATGGCTATGTGGATCGCCCAAGGAGTTTTTTTCTTCATGGCCGCCAGCCTGCTCCAAATGGGCACCGAGCGAATCTCGGGCGCGTTACAGCGCGCGCAGCATGAGATCGATCAGCGACGCAAAGCCGAGGAGCAATTGCTGGCGGCGGAAAAACAATACCGCGAACTGGTCGAGCACGTGCCGGCGGTGATCTACAGCGCGGAGATAGGACCAAACGGACCCTGGCTTTACGTCAGTCCGGGTATTTTTCAGTTGAGCGGTTATACCCCAGAGGAGTGGATGGCAGACTCGCAACTCTGGTATTCGCGCCTTGACCCCGAAGACCGCGAACGGTTTTTGAATGGAGAAAAACAAGCCCTGGAGGAGGGCAGGCGATTCTCGATGGAATATCGCTTTCGGAGGAAAGACGACTCAATGATCTGGGTGCTCGACGAAAGCTTTTATGTAGCCGACGATAAATCAAACGGGCAAACGATTATGCAGGGGTACATGCTGGACATCACTGAAAACAAATTGGCGGAGGAAAGACTCCGCGCTAATGAAATCCTGCTGACGACGATCATCGAAAATATCCCTTTTGATTTTTGGGTATGCGACGAGAATGACCGCTATATTTTGCAAAACCCCATCTCAAAACGCCTGGTTGGCGATGTGATCGGCAAAACCGTCAGCGATTTGGATTTGCCCTCAGCAGTGGTCAATGCTTACCAAAACCAACAC
Organism: Anaerolineales bacterium; assembly: GCA_021462845.1. Lineage (GTDB taxonomy): Bacteria > Chloroflexota > Anaerolineae > Anaerolineales > Villigracilaceae > Defluviilinea. The sequence continues at coordinate 12,439 of JAJTXU010000020.1, read as the reverse complement.
CTGCGCATTCTCGGCGGAGAATCCATTCGGGAAGAAGAAACACACGAACAAAACGGGAAACTACATCACCTGTTAATGATTGGGGCGCCGATTCGAGACAACGACAAAGTTCGCGGCATGATCGGCATGACCATTGACATGACCGAACAAAAGCAAGCGCAGGAGGCTTTACGCGAAACGGAATTGCTGTATCGCACTCTGGTCGAGCAGACTTCTGTCGCCATTTATCGCGATGCGGCTCAAGAGGGCGCCCCTTCGATATATATCAGCCCGCAGATCGAGAACATGATCGGATACTCCCCGGAGGATTTTTCGGCGGAACCGGAGTTCTGGCAATCGCTCCTTCATCCCGACGATCATCACAGGGTTCTCGAAGACATCAAGCAAATGCTTGCAAGCGGCAGGGGTATTGCATCGGAGTATCGAATGAAAGCAAAAAACGGGGAATGGGTTTGGCTGGGAGACGAGCCCGTTGTCATTAAAAACGACGAGGGCAACCTTTTGTATATTCAGGGCGTGCTCACAGATGTGACAAAACAAAAGGAGAGCGAGGCACAACGCGAAACGCTCATCAAGGAACTGGAGGAAAAAAACTCCGAATTGGAACGCTTCACCTACACGGTTTCGCATGACTTGAAAGCGCCGCTCATCACCATGGGCGGGTTTCTCGGCTACCTGGAAAAAGACGCGTTAAGCGGGAATGTTGAAAAACTGAGGCTCGACATTCAACGCATATCGGAAGCCAACCGCAAAATGGAAACTTTGTTGAACGACCTGCTCGAACTATCCCGCATCGGCAGAAAAATGAACCCGCCGGAAATGGTTCCCTTCGGGCAGATCATTTCAGAGGCATTTATCCGCGCAGAAAGCCGCTTAAATCAGAGAAAGATCGACGTAATGGTAATGACCGATCTGCCGTCGATCAACGGAGACCGGAACCGGCTGATCGAAGTGATGCAAAATCTTCTGGATAACGCCGCCAAATTTATGGGGGACCAACCCAACCCAGTCATCGAGATCGGCGCCGAAACAAAGGAGGATGAGGTCATCTTTTTCGTGCGTGATAACGGCATCGGCATCGATCCAAAATTTCATAAGAAAATATTCGAACTCTTCGATAAGCTGAATCCTCGTATCGAAGGGACGGGTATCGGCCTCGCGCTGGTCAAGCGCATTATCGAAGTGCACGGCGGCAGGATCTGGATCGAATCGCAACTGGGGCAGGGCGCAACATTTTTCTTCACGCTCCCCGGCATGAAATAAAAAATCCCCGATCAACGGGGACTTTTTCTACGAGTGCGCTGGAGAGGACTTGAACCTCCACGTCTTGCGACACATGGCCCTCAACCATGCCTGTCTGCCAATTCCAGCACCAGCGCCCAAGCACGGCGTATTATAATCGGCTTACTTTGCTTGTCAAGCAAAACCTTTTTTGGAGAATTTCATGACTCGAATCGTAGTAGATGCAATGGGAAGCGACAACAACCCCACACCGGATGTGCTGGGCGCGATAGACGCGGCGCGCGAATACGGCGTGGAGATCATCTTGACGGGAGACGCTTCGCGGATTCAGCCTCTGCTTGATTCTAACCATGCGGCGACTCTGCCCATCCGCGTCGTCCACGCGCCCGAAACGTTGACGATGAAGGATAAAGGCGAAGACCTGGTGATGAAAGCGCGTCACAAAGAAGCGCAGAACTCGATGGCAATCGGTTACGATCTCGTGAAAAAGGGCGAAGCCGACGCGTTCGTGACGGCAGGCAACACCGGCGCGGCGATGGTCACGGCGCTGTTCAGGCTCGGCAGAATCAGAGGCGTGGACCGGCCCGCGCTGGCGGGACCAATTCCCACCGCGAAGGGAATCGTGATCCTTCTCGATCTCGGCGCAAATCCCGATTGCAAGCCGGAGAACCTCGCGCAATTCGGGATCATGGGAAGCGTCTACTCAGAGCGAGTGCGCGGCGTGAAAAATCCGCGCGTGGGTTTGGTTTCGAACGGAGAAGAGGCGGGCAAGGGAAGCGAACTCATCAAGGCGGCGTATCCATTGCTGGCGGATTCAAAATTGAATTTTGTCGGGAACATCGAGGGGAAAGAACTCTTCGGCGGTCATGCGGATGTGGCGGTGGCGGACGGATTCACTGGCAACGTGTTGCTCAAATCTTCCGAGGCGGTTGCCAAATTGCTGGTGGACAAGATCCGCGAGTCGATCAAAGGCGGAGGTCCGCTGACGTTGTTGGGCGGCGCGTTGATCCGCCCTGCAATGGGCAAGGTGCGCAGGTTGCTCGACCCCGCGGAAGAAGGCGCGGCTCCCCTGCTCGGCGTGAACGGGCTGGCTTTCATCGGACACGGGAGATCGGACGCGTTCGCCATCAAGAATTCCATCCGCGTGGCGAAAGAGGCGGCAGAGTCGAAGGTGCTGGACGCGATAAAATCTGCGATCGAAGAGAGTTTGAAGAAATAGTGTAGCGCCGACTTAAGTCGGCATTACCGGGATCATTATGAAAATCATCTCAAATGAAAAACTAATTCAACGCAACGGAAAGATCGGCGGGACTGCGATCCTGCTTTCCATCATCATTTTAGTTGGGGGCTTTTTCGTCAATGTCAATAACCTGTCTGGCGAAGATATGCGCTCGTTCTATATCACCCTGGCTTCGTTCGTTGTCGGGTTCATTCTGGTTCAGGTTGGGTTATATTTCGTGAATCGCTACGGAGGCAAGCCACGCATGGATGAACGGCTGGATGCCGCTCTCAAAGGTCTGCCCGGCGACTTTACGATCTATCATTTCACAACGCCAGCCTCGCATTTGCTGGTGGGACCTGCGGGAGTGTGGGCGCTGCTCCCTTATCGCCTGCGCGGCGCCATCGAGTTCAGAAAAAACCGCTGGCGCGTTCGCGGCGGCGGATTCTTGCAAGCGTACATGAGCATCTTCGGGCAGGAAGGAATCGGTCGACCGGATATCGAGGCGGAACACGAGATTCGCAAAGTTACAAACATGTTGGCAAAACACATCGAGGCAAGCGATGCCATCGAAGTAAACGCGGCGTTGATTTTCACGAACGAAGAAATCGAAATTCAAGCCGAGGGCGCGCCCTTGCCCGCGTTGAAAGTGGATCAACTCAAAAGTTTCATGCGGCAAAAAGCAAAAGAGAAACCGATTTCACCAACCCAACTTGCGGCGCTAAAAGCGGCGCTTCCCAACTAAACATTCGACGCGCGACAGTCTCTAGTCTCCAGTCTCTGGGTCTCTTTTTTAGGAGACCAGAGACTGGAGACTTCACTTCCAAATATGATACACTTGTTCTAATATGAAATTATCGACGGCGAAAAAATTTCTTGCAGATCATTGGGTAACGATCATTATTCTCATTGTTCTAGCGATGGGGATTTGGTTCCGCGCAACAGCATACGGAGATTTGCGACTTTCAGCAGGGATGAGCGACACGCCAAGTTACATTAATTCTTCGCGAGCCGACATCTTTTCGTCGCAGATGTTTAGCGGCGAGCGGTTATTCACCACCAATCTTTTGTATAAGTTTGCCAACGATCCCAACCGCTGCCCATTAACGGTTATCGGTAATCCGTCAGTAGGCGTCGAAGTACCGCGCGCATTACAAGCCTGCTTTGACAAGATCGCTGTCTTGCAAAACACCCTTTCAATTATTGGATGGTCCTTCCTTGCGCTTATACTCGCGCGCTGGCTATCTCATCCGTTGTACAAGATCATGGCGGTTTTCCTTGTGTTAGCCTTCGGGTTCGCTCCCCAGATCGCCGAATGGGACAGTGTTCTCAGCTCAGAGTCCATCTCGCTTTCCATGTTTGCCATCGTAACGGGATTGATGCTGGAAATTTCACAGCGGATCGCCAAAGAGCGAAAGCAACAATCGCCAGCGACAACAAGATCGTTGATCGCAATCTGGTTGGTTATATTCCTACTATGGGTATTTCTGCGGGATGTCCATGTATATGCCTGCCTGATAACGGCTGTACTGTTACTTCCATTTCTAGTGGTGAAAAGACTACGGATTTCTTCAAGCATCCCGATTGTCGCGTATGTACTCAGCGGTGTTTTCATCCTTGGAATGTACACCACCCAAAAAAGCCCGAGATGGGAACTTCCCTTGTTCCATGTGATGGACGGCCGCGTCTTTACCGACCAAGGGATGATCAATTATTTCGCGGCGCGCTTCAACATGCCACAGGACCCGTCCAGCCCTGAGTATACGGAATGGTTCAACACGCGTGGATTTCGATCGTACGGAATCTTTCTTGCAACCCATCCGCGCTATGTGCTTTCTGCGTTGATGGAACGCTCAGGGTATTTATCGGAAGATTTTATTCAGCCATATTTCACTACCGCAGAAATCCGTTCTCGAAAAACTCTGTTGGATGTGGGTAGAATTGTCCACCCAGAAACAAATGCCGTATTTCTTGTTGACCTCATTCTCGCGGCGTCCATACTTATCGCCAGCCTAAAATACCCAACAGACAGGCTGTGGGCATGGACATGGATCACTGCCTGGATGTTTTTCTTTGGGAGCGTATCTGTGCTGTTAAGTTTCTTTGGAGATAACATTGGAATTCATCGCCACATTTTTCCTTATGTAGAGATATTCCGCTTATTATTGTGGATCGGATTGTTAGCCAGCATGGATTCGCTGGTTCGTGGTCCCGAATCTATTTCCATTCAATCGAAAGAATAAAACAAACCTATGAATTCAATCGTAGCCATAGACATCGAAACAACGGGACTAAACGACGAGCGCGACGCGATCATCGAGATCGGGGCGGTGAAGTTCAAGGGGCATCGCGTCGAAGATGAGTGGACATCGGTCATCAACCCGGGCAGGCACATCCCTGAATTTATCACGGCGTTGACGGGCATCGGCGATGCCGAGACGCGCAACGCGCCGAAGTTGAGAGATATCATCCACGAGTTGGAGGCGTTCGTCGGCGACGCGCCTGTGGTGGGACACAACATCCGTTTCGATCTGGGATTCATCCAAAAGCAGGCAGGGATACTTCACAACAACGAAGTGATTGACACGTACGAGATCGCGGCGGTGGTCATGCCGACCGCGAGCAGATACAATCTCGGCGCATTAGGAAAACAATTAGGAATTTTATTACCCGCCACCCACCGCGCATTGGACGATGCCAAAGTGACGATGGCGGCGTTCAACAAATTGTTCGAGATGGCGCGTGAGTTGCCGCGCGAGTTGGTGGACGAGATCGTCCGTCTCAGCGAACCCATCGAGTGGGATGCGCGTTGGGTGTTTCAACAAGCCTTGGGATCGCAAGCGAAAGAGGGGATCAAGGCGAAGAAAATATCGAAGAAAAAGAGTCAGGCTGAATGGGCGAATGACTCGAAGTTTCCACCGTTGGACAACCCCGACGAGCCGACTCCGCTCAACGCAGACGAAGTCGCATCCGCGCTCGAGTATGGCGGACCATTCGCGCAGTATTTCGATTCGTTTGAGCAAAGACCCGAGCAAGTTGAAATGATGCGCTCGGTTGCGAACGCGCTTTCGTACGGAAATCATTTGATGGTGGAGGCGGGAACGGGCGTTGGCAAAAGTTTTGCATACCTCGTGCCTGCCGCGTTGTTCTCATTGCAAAATAACACGCGCGTTGTTGTTTCAACGAACACGATCAACTTGCAAGACCAACTCATTCAACGCGACCTGCCGAATTTGAGTCAGGCGTTGAATCTCGATTTTCGATTTTCGGTGCTGAAGGGACGCTCGAATTATCTTTGCCCGCGCAAAGTGGAGAACATGCGCAGCTCGTATCCGCGCAACGCGGACGAGTTGCGCGTGCTGTCAAAAATTTTGGTGTGGCAATTAAACAATTCGAGCGGAGATCGAAGCGAATTAAATCTCACGGGACCGACCGAGCGCGAGGCGTGGAATCGATTGTCGGCGGAGGATGACGCTTGCACGACCGAAACGTGCATCACTCGCATGGGCGGCGCGTGTCCGTTCCATCGCGCGAAGTCCGCCTCGCAAACCGCGCATGTGCTGGTCGTCAATCACGCGCTGTTGTTGTCGGATGTCGCCACGGGAAGCAAAGTCCTGCCCGAATATTCGCATCTCATCATTGACGAAGGTCATCATTTGGAATCGGCGACGACGAACGCGATGTCGTTCCGTTTGAATCAATTCGACATGGATCGCATGATGAAAGAGGTTGGCGGATCGAACTCGGGCGCGCTCGGCAAACTTCTCGGCGAAACGAGCGGCACGCTTCGCCCCGCGGACTTCGGACTGCTTCAGAAAAATGTGAGTCACGCCACCGACATGGCGTTCCGCATCGAGCAGATGAACCGCGAGTTCTTCAACGTGCTGAGCGAGTTCGCGCGCTTGCAACGCGAAGGACAGCCGCCATCGAATTACGCATGGCAAGCGCGTGTGTTACCCGCCACGCGGACACTTCCCTTCTGGGACGAAGTGGAAATGGCATGGGACGCAACAGGCGAGACGTTGCGAAATCTGCTGACCGAGTTGGCGAAGATTTACAAAGCCGCCGCAGATCTATACGCGGAAGGTCACGACAATCTCGAAGACGTGATGGGCGACATCAGCAACGTGGTTCGCCGACTCACCGAAGCCGAAGCGAATATTTCAGGCATGATCAGCAAACCGATCCAAGGCATGGTGTATTGGATCGAAGTGCAACCGAATCAAAACCGTCTGTCGTTGAACGCCGCGCCGTTGAGTGTGGCATCGCTAGTGGAAAAAAATCTGTGGCACGAGAAGCGCTCTGTGATCCTCACATCGGCGACCTTGACCGCGCACGGCGAGTTTCAATATCTGCGCAACACCCTCGGCGCGGACGAAGCCGACGAGATGCAACTCGGTTCGCCGTACGATTACGAAAGCGCGGCGTTGCTATACATCGCAAACGATATTCCCGAACCGAATCAAAACGGCTATGAACAGACTCTCAACAAGACCCTCATTGCCACCGCCAAAGCCACAGGCGGACGAATGCTCGTGCTGTTCACATCTTACACCGCGCTGAAAAAGACCGCGCGAGAGATCACCGCTCCGCTGGCGCGTGAGGATATTTACGTCTACGAACAAGGCGACGGCGCGTCACCGAATGCCTTGCTCGAATCGTTCAAAGCGACCGAACGCGCGGTGTTGCTGGGAACCAAATCCTTTTGGGAAGGCGTGGATGTGCCGGGTGAGCAACTCTCCATCGTCGTTATCACCAAACTCCCCTTCGATGTTCCCACCGATCCGCTCATCGCGGCGCGCTCCGAAATGTATGACGACTCGTTCAACCAATATTATCTCCCCGAAGCGATCCTGAAATTCAGGCAAGGCTTTGGTCGTTTGATTCGCACCGCATCCGATAGAGGCATCGTCGCCATTTTAGATCGCCGCGTGTTGACGAAGCAATATGGGCGATTGTTCTTGGAGTCACTCCCCGCTTGCACCGCGCGGCAGGGACCTGCGTCCAATTTGCCGAGGGAGGCGGGGAGTTGGTTGGGGATGTAGAATGGAGTAAAATAAAGTCATGGCAACAACTTTAACAATCCAGCCCCTTCCCCTCCCTCTTACCCTCAACAAGGATGGCGTAGCGCGGGTCGGCGGGACGCGAGTTACCCTGGATACGGTAGTGCAAGCCTTTGCAAGAGGCGCAACAGCAGAGGAGATTGCGCAACAATATCCATCGCTTGCGCTTTCGGATGTCTACGCGACCATCAGTTATTATTTACAAAACCGCGATGAAGTGGAAACGTATCTGGCAAAGCGCGCAAAATATGCGGAAACAGTAAGGCTTGAAAATCTTAAGCGGTTTGACCAAACAGGTATCCGCGAGCGACTGTTGGCGCGTAAGAACAAATAGCCGTGCTCCGCTTCGTCTCCGATGAAAATTTCAACAACGACATTGTGCGTGGATTGCTTCGTCGAAACCCTAGGCTGGAAATCGTCCGCGTACAGGATGTTGGGTTGCGAGGCGAAGAAGATCCTGCCATCTTGGAATGGGCGGCAAATGAAGAACGAATTTTACTCACACACGATGCCGCGACCATGACACACTTTGCTTACAAGCGCATTCGCGCAGGGTTGCCGATGCCAGGGGTGATTGAGGTTCCCGATGATTTGCCGATTGGAATCGCAATCGAAGATATTTTTCTTATGGCAGAATTCAGCGATAAGAGTGAATTGGAAAATCACATTGTCTATCTGCCTTTGTAAAAACATAACGTGACAGTCAACTTAAAGTTGACTGTCACGTTATCATTCCAACACATCATCAGCCCTTTCCACCAAATCATCCACCCCAAATACCTTTTCATAAAACCCAAGCAACGCCTCCGCCTTTGACCGAAACTTAGCGTCCGTGTAAGCAAGTCCGTTCGCTTCTTCCAATTCCGTCACCAAGCGTTGACGGAAATTAGTCTCCGCCGATTCAGGCAAAAGCGACTCCACTTCACGGATCATTTCCTTCGCCTGCTGAATGACCGTCAGCGCATTGGGCAGGGATGTGTTCTCCGCCATCATTTCCTTGAGCAACTTACACTTGTAACTGCGGCACACGTGAGGGTAATGCGGTGAGTCGTAGACTGTACACTGTCCCCGCCAGAGCGGGCAGGGCTGGCTAAATCCGCGCTCGGTGGGGTCAGACCGAAAGACGTTCAGTCCCAGCGACTCGGCGGGGTCTAGCTCGGAGGGTCGCAGTTTTGCCCAGATGAACAAATGACCCGTGCAACACAGTCCGCACGATTTACATAACAGGCTGGCTGGCGATTCGTTCGCTGGATTAACGTCGGTCATGAGAGAAATCATATCGTGTAAAACAAAAACTTGCAATTCGGCTTACTGTATAATTGGGCAAACATGGACAACCTCCCCAACCCCTATTTCATCTTCTTTGAACTCGCGATCTATTTGCAATTCGCCATCTGTCTCTTGCACGCATGGAAACACGGCAAAGCGAATCTTCTGCGGTTGTTCGCGGGCATCGTCTTCGGCGTCATCCTCGAACTTGCCACCATCCGTCAACTCAACGCATACGAATACGGACGCTTCCTCCTCATGGTTCTCGATGCGCCTTTATGTATCGGCGTCGCGTGGGGTTGCATCCTTTACAGCGTGATGGAATTTTCCGACGCGGCCAGCCTGCCCTATTTTCTGCGTCCCGTGTTGGACGGCTTGCTCGCCCTCAACATTGACCTCTCGCTCGACGCGGTCGCCATCCGCTTTGGGTTTTGGGATTGGGGTCAGGGTTTGACCTCTCAATACTTCGGCGTGCCATACGCGAATTTCTGGGCATGGTTCTGGGTCATCTTTTTCTTCTCGATGGGATACCGGCTCTTCGCGCGACGGGGCGAGCTGACTCGCACGTGGGCGGCTCCGTTCGCCGCTTTGATCGTCGGTCTGCTCGGCGTACTGGGGACGAACGCGCTCATCGCCTTCATCGTCTCAGATGCGCTTCGCCCTGCCGTTGTTTTCAGCCTGCTCATTATCGCACTCATATCGGTCATCGTGCTTCGTCCGCGCTATTACCTGCAACCCGTCCCCGCATTGACGTTTTGGGTTCCAGCCATTACACACGTTTATGTTTTGGTCGCTGGTTTGATCTCCGGTCTCATCCTCGATCCGCCGTTCTTGTTGTTTGTCGGCCTTGCGATGACGGGCATCGCATTTTATCTGCACCGCCCGACGCTCAGGAAAATGCTATAATTCCGAAAGAGGTACGACATGACCACTTTATCTCTTGAAGATAGGCACACCAAAGACCTGATCAAACAGGCGCTCTTGGAATTATTTCAGGAACGCCGCGAGTTGTTCCACGACCTGTTCGAGGAATTGCTCGAAGACGTGGGCTTAGCCAACGCCATGCGCGAAGGCGAAGACAGCAAGATCGTGGACGAAAAGGAAGTGATCAAGGCTTTAGGGGCATAACGTGGAACTTGAATTCCGCGAAAGTTTTCTCAAAGATATAAAGCATATTCGCGAAAAAGGCACGAAGAAGAAAATCGCCGCCGTGATTGCCGAAGTCAAGGCGGCTTCTTCATTATCGGACATTCGGAATGTGAAGAAAATGGAGGGGAGTGAAAATTATTATCGCATCCGCATCGGGGATTATCGAATGGGTTTCCGAGCGCAGGAAAAAACGCTGGTATTCCTTCGTTGCTTGCATCGCAAAGATATCTATCGCTACTTCCCATAAAACGAGGCATCATGGAGCAACAACATAAAATAATCTTCGTCTGCGAACACGGCGCGGCGAAAAGCATCATTGCCGCGGCGTATTTCAACAAACTGGCAAGCGAAGCCAATCTCGAACTTCGCGCCATCGCGCGCGGGACAAGTCCCGACGCGGAGTTGTCGCCGAAAACCATCGCAGGCTTACAAGCGGACGGTTTAACCCCAACCGAATCGGTTCCACAGAAATTATCTTTGACAGATATCGAGTCTGCTAAACGAGTCGTTGCTTTCTGCGAATTACCAAATGAATATCAAACTAAAGCCGTTATCAACCGGTGGGACGGAGTCCCGCCTGTGAGTGAAGATTACGACAAGGCGCGGGATGCGATTGTGGAAAGAGTAAGTCACTTGATCAATTCATTGTAAGGGCGGATGGCTGTCCGCCCCCGCGCAACAAAAGGAGACTGTCATGAAATGGATCACCCGCTCTCACGTCCACGTGGACCGCGTCGCGTGCCCGTGGCTCATCACCCGCTTCATTGACAACGAAGCGGAGTTCCTGTTCGTCCCTGCCAGCCAGATCGAAAAAGTTGCGAAAGAACAAAACGCGATTCCCTTTGACGCGACGGGTGTAGAACTCGGTCACCACGAGGGACGCTGTTCGTTTGAATCTATCATCCTGAAATATGGATTGAAGGAGCCGGGGCTGTTGCGTTTGGCAAAGATCGTCCACGCGGCGGATGTGGCAGAGGATATTGACACAGATCCAATCGCAAGAGGACTCGAAGCGATAGCATCAGGCTACAGTTTGCGCTTCCCCGAAGATATGGAGAATCTCGAACATCAATTTGAAGTCTACGACGCCCTCTACGCTTGGTGCCGCATGGACGTTGCGAGGGGTAATACGTGAACGAGGAGAAAACATCTCACGCCAACCCAGACGAGCGGATGCCTCCCGCGCGCGAGGTATTTCTCTATTTCCTCCTGCTAGGCTTCATCAACGTTGGCGGACCCGTCGCGCAGATCACCATGATGTACAACAAAATGGTCGAGCGCGGTCATTGGCTGTCGAACGACCGCTTTGTCAGGATCATGGGTTTTTCCCACATGCTGCCGGGACCCGAAGCGCTTCAGCTTGCCATCTATGTGGGGTATCTCAAGAAAGGCATCCTCGGCGGGATTCTCGCCGGGCTGACTTTTATCATCCCCGGCGCTTTTATCATGATCGCGCTGAGTTATTTGTATGTCACCTATGGCAATTTGCCAGCGGTCAATGATGTGCTATTTATCTTGAAGCCCGCAGTGCTAGGAATCATTGCCGCAGGGATAATCAAATTGGGCCGGGCAGCGATCACGAATACCCGGCTTGCGGTTATTTTGATCGCCTCTATCTTCGCGATGCTTTTCTTGAAAGTTGACTTTCTCCTCGTCCTTTTGCTCGCAGGGATTGTGAATCTGCTCATGGCTGAAGGCTTACCGCGCTGGAGGGGTTCGCGGGGCATGACTTCAGTTTGGATCGGCAGTTTATCTGGTTCTCTTGCATTGGCAGATGAACGATGGCTCCAAATGGCTTGGCTATTTCTAAAGACGGGGCTTTTCAGTTTTGGCGGCGCGTATGCTTCTCTCGCATTTTTACAGCGAGGGGCAGTGGATCAATATCACTGGCTGACCGCCTCGCAACTGCTGGATGGTGTAGCCCTGAGCGTCGCAACGCCCGGCCCGTTCATGCTATTTACAACTTTCGTCGGCTATTTGGCTGGCGGAATTCCCGGCGCATTAATTGCGACGTTCTTCGTTTTCCTTCCGTCCTTCGTATTTGTGATCGGAGGCGCACGGTATATTGATCAGGCGCTGAATAACCGCTTCCTCAAAGCCTTCCTCTACGGTGTCAGCGCGGCGGTGGTCGGCGTGATCTTCGTGGTTTCCCTTGAACTGGCGCCTTCGGCATTGATTGGTTTGCCAAGTGTCCTCATCGCTTTGCTCGCCTTTGTTTTGATCACATTTCTCAAAGCGGACGTGGCGCGAGTCGCAATTGGAACGATCATCGCAGGGATCGGCTACGCGGCTCTGCGCTCTCTCTACCAATGAACATGAATCCTACTATCCCCCTCCTCTTCTCCACACGCATCATCCGACTATTTTGTTACGGATTTCTCTCCGTCATCCTCGCGCTGTATCTCGCCGAAAGCGGATTCACCGAAACGCAGATCGGCTTGCTCTTCACCCTCACCCTCATCGGCGACGCGGTCATCTCGCTGTGGCTGACCACGTC